>CALGHC010000150.1 GCA_937915965.1 uncultured Myxococcales bacterium | reverse complement strand
GTTGGCGTCGGCCGAGCTGTCGCTGCAGGCGGTGCGCCGGGCAGAGCGCCACGCCGAGCACACGGGCCCGACGACCGCCGCGGCGGACGGCCGCGACGACGGCAGCACCGCCTCAGAGGCCCACGCTGGCCAGACCGACGAGACGACCGCGGGCCGTGACCTGGTGAGCGAGCGCGAGCGACTGCGCACGTTCGTGCATGAGCTGCGTGAACGACTAGCGACCAACGTCAGCCGAGCCAAGGAGCTGACCGCGCAGATCGAGCGACACTTCAACCCGCGCTGGGGACAGGTGCTCAAGGAGCGCCACATGCACTCCCTCTTCGGTGCGCAGATGAAGAGCTACGCGTGCCTGTACAGCTCGCGGGTATCGAACTTCGCCGCCTACTCGCCGGTCCAGTACTTTCAGCCTCCGCGCGACCTCCTGCCGCACGAATGCCTCCTGGGTCTGGGCGGGGACCTGCCGTTTGCTCCGCCCGGCGTGGCCAGCACGGTGGTGCTGACGGACAACACTGATCCGCTCCCGGACGCGGATGCCGGCCTCGACGTGACGGTCTGACTCGATCGGCGGGCACCGGGCCGCCGGCGACTTGACCCAACAGATCGGTCCCGTTGGCGCATTTTGCGCGCCGACGGAGCCGCACCGCGCTTGACGGCCCGGCAGGCCACAACCTAGCCTCGATGCGTGTGGGCTGTGTCTCCTCGCCGCCCCCCCCCCCAAGCATCGGCCGAGACGCGGTCCGTGCGCGCAGGAGAATTCATGGCCAATCAGGACGGACGCCGCAAGCCGTCCGGCTACTTCCCAGTGCCGGTCAAGTCGATGGGCGACCTGCTGCTGCGCGAGCGTCTGGTCTCGCCCGAGCAGCTCAAGAACGCCACGGAGCAAGCGCAGCGCACCGGGCGCCACCTGAGCGACACCCTTGATACGCTGGGGTACGTCGACGGCTCTCAGCTCGTCGATTTTCTTTCGCGCCAGTATCAGGTGCCGTCGATCGACCTCAGCCAGGTCGACATCGCCGAAGATGTCGTGCGGCTGGTGCCGCGCGAGGTCTGCGAGCGCCACGAGCTGCTGCCAGTGGCCCTGCACAGATCAACCCTCGTGGTCGCCATCGTCGACCCCGGCAACTACCACGCCATCGACGACCTCAAGTTCCTCACCGGTCTGAACATCGAGGTCGTCGTCGCCGGCTCCGAGGAGGTCGCGCGGGCCCGCGAACGTTTCTACGGCCAACAGGACCAGCTCGCCCTGCTCGACGACATGAACGAGCAGATCGAGTTCCTCCAAGAGGAAGACGACGATGACGCCGATGAGCTGGCGCGCTCGTCGGAGGAAGCGCCGGTTGTCCGTCTGGTCAACCTCGTGCTCGTCGACGCGATCCGCCGCGGCGCGTCCGATATCCATATCGAGAGCTACGAGAAGATGTTCCGGGTGCGCTACCGCATGGACGGCGTCCTGCACGAGATGATGCGCCCACCGATGAAGCTGCGCAGCGCGATGGTGTCGCGCGTGAAGATCATGAGTCAGCTCGACATCGCCGAGCGCCGCTTGCCGCAGGACGGCCGCATCAAGCTCAAGCTGGCCGACGGCAAGGAGGTCGACTTCCGCGTGTCGGTTCTGCCGACCCTCTTCGGCGAGAAGATCGTCTTGCGACTCCTCGACAAGTCCAACCTGCAGCTGGACATGACCAAGCTCGGTTTCGACGCCGACGAGCTTGAGAAGTTCCAGCACGCCATCCACCAGCCGTTCGGCATGGTGCTGGTGACCGGACCGACAGGGTCGGGCAAGACGACGACGCTGTATTCGGCGCTGTCCGAGCTCAACAAGGTCAGCGAAAACCTGTCGACGGCCGAGGACCCGGTCGAGTTCAATCTGGAGGGAATCAATCAGGTTCAGATGAACGAATCGATTGGCCTGAGCTTCGCGTCGGTGCTGCGCAGCTTCCTGCGCCAGGACCCCGACATCATCCTGGTCGGCGAGATTCGCGACTTTGAGACCGCCGAGATTGGCATCAAGGCAGCCCTGACCGGCCACCTTGTGCTGTCGACGCTGCATACCAACGACGCGCCCTCGACGATCAGCCGCTTGCTCAACATGGGTGTCGAGCCCTTCATGGTGACCGCGTCGCTCAACCTCATCGCCGCACAGCGCCTCGTGCGCCGGGTATGCAAAGAATGCGCGGAGCCGTTTGCCTACGAGAAAGAGGGCTGCATGACCGGCGGCATGAGCGAGGACCAGTACGGTGAATGGAGCGGCGGTATGCGCAAGGGGATCGGCTGCCGCATCTGCGGTGAGACCGGCTACAAGGGCCGCGTGGCGCTCTACGAGATCCTGCCGATCACCGACGCCCTCAAGGACGCAGTGCTGCAGGGCTACTCGGCGACTGAGATCAAGCGTCTCGCTGTGAGCGAGGGCATGCAGACGTTGCGCATGTCCGGTCTGCGCAAGATGGGCCAGGGCGTGACTTCGCTCGAAGAGGTGCTGCGGGTCACCCGCGCCGACAACTAGCTTCGCGCCGCGGCGAGTTGCCACCGTTCGCCGCCCGGCAAAAGCGGCGGATTCCCCTACCCTTTCGTGACACCGCCGAGAATCCGACCTATGCTTGCCGCTGCGCGTCCGGCGCAATGTCGACAGGCAGTCGACAGGCGAGCGGCACCCAGCCGACCGGGGGCGACATACGGTGTCGGTAGTGACCGCCGACCCCGTTCTGTCAGGAGGAAGCTTCGATGCCATTGTGGGCCTACGAAGGCAACACCCCCGAGGGGGAGTTCCGCCGCGGTGAGATCGAAGCCGAAGGCAAGGAGGACGCGCGGTCCAAGCTCGCCGCGATCAACGTCAAGGCCTTCAAGCTCAAGAAGGCAACCAAGGGTCTCGACTTCAACATCCCGGGGATCACCGACAAGGTGTCCCTGAAGAGTCAGGTCATCTTCACGCGCCAGATGGCGACGATGATCGACGCCGGCTTGCCGATCGACAAATGCCTTGAGCTGCTCGGCTCGCAGGAGCCGAACCCCTATTTCCGCAAGGTGATCCTCTCAGTAAAGACGCAGGTCGAAGGTGGGCAGTCCTTCTCCGACGCGCTTCGCAAGTTCCCTGGTGTCTTTGAGGAGTTGTACGTCAACCTGGTCGCCGCCGGCGAGCTCGGCGGCATCCTCGACACGATCATGAACCGCCTCTCTGAATACCTGGAGAAGAGCGCGGAGACGAAAGCGAAGGTCAAGAGCGCCCTGAAGTACCCGCTCACGGTGCTCACGGTCGCGCTGTTGATCACCGCCGGCCTGCTGTGGAAGGTGGTGCCGACGTTCGCGGCGACGTTCAAGTCGATGGGCAAGACGAAGCTGCCAGCGCTGACCGAGATGCTCGTGTCGATCTCCAATAACTTCGTCGCCAACGTCCCGTACATTTTTGGAGGAATGGCTGTCATCTACGTGACAAGCAAGCTGATCTTCCGCACAGCCAAGGGGGCCTACGCGCGCGACTGGGCGCTGTACAACGCGCCGGTGATTGGCAACGTCCTGAAGAAGGCGGCTGTGGCCCGTTTCACCCGCACCCTGGGTACGCTGGTGTCGTCGGGCGTGCCGATCCTCGATGCGCTTGAGGTGGTCAAGAAGACCGCCGGCAACCTCGTCATCGAGCGGGCGCTTGAGTACACGCGCAACAGGATCACTGAGGGCAAGAACATGACCGGGCCGTTGCTGGAGACGCAGGTCTTCCCGACGATGGTTGTGCAGATGATCGCGGTCGGCGAGGCCACCGGCGCCCTCGACGTCATGCTCGGCAAGATCGCAGATTTCTACGAAGTTGAAGTAGACGATGCGGTCGACTCGATGTCCGCGATGATGGAACCGCTCATCATGGTCCTGCTCGGCGGCATCATCGGCACGATCATGATGGGCGTCTATCTGCCGATCTTCACGATGGCGGACAAGTAGACCGACACCCACAAGCAGGGCAGCCCGGCGACAGAGCCGGTCAGGCTGCGCCGCGCGTGTCACTCCAACGCTTGAGGCCCGAACGCAGTGACGGCTGACGCCTCCAATCGCGACGACTGGCAGTTGCCCGAGGACCTCGAACAGGAGGATCTGGTCGGCCGAATCAAGTGGACCACTCTCGCACGGGTGGTCGCCCTGACGGCCGTGCTCGCCTTCACCGCGGCGATGGACCTGGGCCTGGGCCCGCAGCCGCTGGCGCGCGCGCCCGAGACGACCCTCTACCAGGTGATCAGCACCTTCTACGTGCTGAGCTTCTTCATCTTGCTCGCGGTCTACGTGCTGCGGGCGAGACGCACCGTCGCGCCCCTCGCCTGGGTGTCGGTGTTCATCGACGTGCTCTTCGCGACCGCCTTCGTGGCGAGCACGCGCGGCACCGAGAGCATGTTCGTGTTCACCTTTCCGCTCGCGGTTCTCAACGCCGCCGTGCTGCTGCACCGTCGCGGCGCCCTGGTCGCCGCGACCGCCGCGAGCGCGATGCTGGTGGTGCTTGCTGGCGTTGACGCCGGCTGGCTGGCGATCGACCTGGAGCGCTGGACGGCTGCCTACCTACGCGAGCTCGGGCCGCCGGCCGAAGCGGTGCCAATGCGCACGCTCCTACAGGTGATGGTTCAGGTCGGCGCGACCTACGCGACCGCGCTGCTCAGCTCGCATCTGGTCATGGAGCTCCGCAAAGCAAGACTTCGATCGGTGCGCCAACGCGTCGCCATGCTGGCGCTGCAGGTACGCTACGAAGACGTGTTCTCGGGCATGCCCGACGGCTTGTTGATCCTCGACTCCGACGGCATCGTCTCGTCGGCCAACGAAGCGGCTCGCTCCATACTGGGTCCCGCCGATCGCCCCCTGGAGGGGCAGACGATCGCGCAGCTGCTGCCGCAGTTGGAGCCCACACACGACGAGGCCATCGCCACGGACACGGTCGAGATCGAGCGACCGGCCGCGGTCGGCGGGACCACGGAGCTGGTTCGCCAGCGCGGCGCCGACGAACAGCAGGTGCTCGCATGCCGGGTCGTCTACCTGCGCGACGGCGATCAGCGCAGCCGTGCGCGTTTGCTGGTGCTGCGCGACCTGACCCGGATCCGCGGCCGCGAGGCAGAGCACCGCGCCCGCGAGCGTCTCGCCGCGATCGGCTCGATGGCGACGGCGGTCGCCCACGAGATCCGCAACCCGTTGGCCTCCATCTCGGGTTCGGTGCAGATGCTGGGCGGCTCGCTGTCGATCAACGAGGCCGAGGCACAGTTGATGGAGATCGTCGTCCGCGAGACTGCCCAGCTGAGTGAATGGATCGGCGAATTCCTCGACTTCGCGCGGCCGCGCAAGCTCTCGCCGCGGCCCTGCGACCTGCGCACCCTGGTCGAACAGAAGATCGCGGCGGCGCGCAATGATCCGCGCGTGGTCGAAGCAAAGACCCGCCTGACCCTGGCGATCGAGGACAACGACCAGCAGCCAGCGACCGCCTGGATCCTGACCGCCGACGAGAACTCCCTCAGTCAATTGGTCTGGAACCTTGTCCAGAACGCCTGTCAGGCGGTCCTCGAGGTCGAGGACCGCCACGTCGAGGTGGCCCTGCAACGCGCCGGCGCAGATCTGGTGCTGGCGGTCACGGACAGCGGACGCGGGGTCGCGGCCGAGGACCGTGCACACGTCTTTGAGCCGTTCTACACGACCAAGGGCGAAGGCACGGGCCTGGGTCTGGCGACGGTGCGACGCATCGCCGAGAGCCACAGCGGTGCCGTCGAGGTCGAGGACGGGCCGCTGGGGGGCGCCCGGTTTCGCGTCACCCTGCCCCGCAATCCCTCTCTCATCGAAGGGCGCCTGGGTTGAAGCGCTGGGTAGTAGCGAAACGAAGGCCGCCCCAAAGCGGGGCGTGCCTGCGAGCGCCCGTGCCGCGCCCGTGTCGCGCCCCCACCGCGCCGGTGTCGCGTTTGTGTCGATCGCCCAGGCGCCCGTATGATCGCCGGGGGATGGCGAGGAACACGCCGTCGAGTCGCAACGTGCGCGCAGACCCAACCTGCACGCAGACCCAACCTGCACGCAGACCCAACCTGCACGCAGACTGCAAAGGATCGGAATGGCCAGGCTCCTCATCGTCGACGACGACCTCTCCTTGCGGCAGTTCCTGAGCATCTTTCTGGGCAAGGAAGGCCACGAGATCGACGTCGCCGCCAACGGCGTCGCCGCGCTTGAGCGCCTCGAACAGGCCACGTACGACGTCGTGGTGACCGATATCCGGATGCCCCGCATGGGCGGCCTCGACCTGCTCGACGGGATCCGCGACCGCGACCTGCCCACACAGGTCATTGTCATGACGGCCTTTTCGAGCACCGAGACCGCTCTGGACGCGATGCGCCGGGGGGCCTACGACTACATCGTCAAACCTTTCAAGCTCGACGAGGTACGAATCGTCGTCGAGAAATGCTTGGAGAAGACCCGCCTGGTCACAGAGAACCGGCAGCTCAAGCGCAAGCTCGAGAAGGGTCGCAGCCCCACCGCCTTCACCTACCAGTCCAAGGCGATGGCTGACGTGGTCGAGATGATCGAGCGGGTGGCGTCGACGCCGTCGAATGTGCTCGTCCTGGGCGAGAGCGGCACCGGCAAGGAGCTGGTCGCGCGCATGTTGCACCACCGCAGCCCCCGCGCGAGCCGACCGTTCGTCGCGATCAACTGTGGTGCGATCCCCGCGCCACTGATGGAGAGCGAACTCTTCGGCCACACGAAGGGCGCCTTCACCGGTGCTACCCAGGACAAGAAGGGGCTGTTTGAGGCCGCCACGGGCGGGACGGTCTTGCTCGACGAGATCGGTGAGCTGTCGATCGGTCTGCAGGTCAAGCTGCTGCGGGTTCTCCAAGAACGAACCGTGACCCCGGTGGGCAGCACGTCCGAGGTGGCGATCGACGTGCGGGTCGTCGCGTCCACCCACCGCGATCTTCGCGAGGCGGTCGTCGATGGCTCGTTCCGCGCCGACCTGTACTACCGCCTCAACGTCATTGAGGTCCGCCTGCCGCCCTTGCGCGAGCGACGCGAAGACATCGTCCCCCTCGCCGACCACTTTCTCGATGTCATGAATCAACGTATGGGCCGCGACATCAAGGGGTTCAAGCCAGAGGCGCGGGCGCTGCTGGCGAAGCTGCCGTTCAACGGCAACGTGCGCGAGCTGGAGAACGTCATCGAGCGCGCGGTCGCGCTTGAGACGAGCGATCAGATCTCCGCAGCCTGGCTGCCGGATCCGGGATCGTCATTGCTGCTGGGCGACTTTTCGGCGGCCACCGCGGATCTCGCCGTCCTTCGTACGCCTGAGGAGCTGCTCGACCAGCTGTCGGCGGGCGTCGACCGCTGGCTCGACGAGATGGCCGGCGATCTCGACCTCGAAGCGCTCGTGAGCGCCTTCGAGCACTCCCTGCTTTGCGCCGCGCTGCGGGTCACATCCGGCAACAAGACCGACGCGGCCCGTCTGCTCGGTGTGACGTTCCGCTCCTTCCGCTACAAGCTCGCCAAGACCAAGGGCCTCGACGACTCCTGAGCTGGGCGCGACGCGCAGCCGGCGCCGGCGACCGTGAGTCAAGACCGGCAACGCCAGGGGCGGTGGCCCGGCGCATCCGCCGAGGTGCCGCAATTGGTCACGTCGACGCGAACAGGCGCCCATTTTTGGTTTTTTGGGCCCGCGGCCGCTGCCGCAAGCGCTGGAATCGATCCTATTTCCCGCTTGTTTCCCTGGCCATCCAGGCTATCCGCTCGGATGGCACCCTTCGTGCACCTTGTCGGGGCAGGCGGGCGCTGATCATTCAGAACCCAGACGTCGCGCCACAACAAGGAGAGCCTCATGTGGACCAAGCTTCGTAGTAACAAGGGTTTTACGCTCATCGAGCTCATGATCGTCGTCGCGATTATCGCGATCCTCGCGGTTGTCGCCGTTCCCCAGTTCACCAAGTACATGCGCACAGCGAAGACCGCTGAAGCGACTGAGATGCTTGACCTTATCAAGAAGGGGTCGGCGTCGTACTACACCACCCCGCGTTCGCAGAAGGACACGGGCATCAAGGTCGCTTGCCAGTTCCCGGCCAGCGTTGTTCTGACCCCGATCGGCGGCTCGAGCTGCTGCGCGGCCGGTCTTGACACCGACGACGACGAGCGCTGCGACGCCAAGCCCAGCGCTTGGAACAACGCGACCTGGTCGGCCATCAAGTTCGCGATCACGGATCAGCACTACTTCCAGTATGCGTATGCATCGTCTGGCACGATGAACTCCGCCAAGTTCACCGCCACCGCCAACGCCGACCTCGACTGCGACGGCACGATGTCGACGTTCCAGCTGGTCGGCAAGGCTGACCCGGCCGCCACCAAGGCCGAGTGCGACATGGAGACCTCTCCCGCCATCTTCCGCGACAACGAGACCGAGTAGTCGTAGAAGCCAAGCAGATACCCGCAAGGGTGCGCCGGGGATCCTCGAGAGAGGGTCCCCGGTTTGCTTTTTGGGCTCCGTGAGTTTCGCCTGGTCGCGGATATGCGTCACGCGCTGCCCGATCCGCGACGACCGACAGGCGACCGATCCTACGGTCCCACGGTGCCGACGACCCGCCGCGGCAGCCGCTCGTGGATGCGTGTCGTTACCTCGTAGTGGATGGTACCCAGCCACGAGGCCATCCGGCGCGCGCTGATCTCGTCACCGGGGCCGCCGTGCTGCGCCGCCTGGCGGCCGAGCAGGACCACCTCGGCGCCCACGTGCGCGTGCGGGCTGTCGGTCACATCAACCGCGATCATGTTCATCGAAACGCGGCCGACGACCGGCGCGCGTTTGCCGCCGACGAGCACCTGACCAGTGTTGGACAGACCGCGGTCGTAGCCGTCGTAGTAGCCGACTGGAAGCACTGCGATGCGGGAGTCGCGGCTCGCCTCAAAGGTCCGTCCGTAGCCAACCCAGGCGCCGGTGGGTACGTCGCGGATCTGGGCGATCCGTGTCTTCCAGGTCAGCGCCGGCCACAGCTCGAGCTGTCCCTGATCGAGGTGGGCGCGGCTGACGTACGTCTCCGCGGACGGCCACATGCCGTAGGCCCCGATTCCAAAACGGATGAGGTCGGCGCCGACGCGATCGGGCCAAAGCAGGACCGCAGCCGTATTGCTGGCGTGGGCCAACGGAGCCGGCGCCGCGGGGTTGAGGGCGGCGACAGCGACACGAATCGACGAGACAGCCGCCTCGAATCGCCGCAGCTGGTCATGGGCAAAACGGTGGTCGGTCGTGTCCTCGACGTCGGCGAAGTGCGTCGCGATGCCCTCCAGGTGCAGATGCGGATCGGCGGCGATGCGAGCCGCGAGAACCGCGGCCGCAGGGGCGTCGAGGCCCTGGCGATGGGTGCCTGTCTCAACCTTGAGATGCAACCGTGCCACGCGTCCCTGTGTTCTGGCAGCGGCGGCGGCGGCGGCGACGACGTCCGGATCGTAGATGACGAACCGGACATCGGAGCCAACTGCCTCTGCGACCTGGTCGGCGGCCAGGTAGTTGACGCAATACAGCGGCGTCGCCAGGCCCGCTCGACGCAGGCGACGCACCTCGGCGAGCTCGCCGACCCCCAACCAGTCGACGCCAGCGGCGGCGAAAACACGGCTCGACTCGATCAGGCCGTGGCCGTAGGCGTTTCCTTTGACCATCGCACACGTCAGCGGCGGCGGACCCTCCGCCCGGACGGCGGAGGCCAACGCGCGCACGTTGTGGGCAAGCGCGGCGGCGTCGATCTCAAGCCACGACAGCGTGCCGTCTACGAGGTCGATCGCGGCAGACATCTAGCCTCCTGTGCCGGGCCACCAGCGCGAAAGAGCCCTCGGGGGTCGGGCCCCGAGCCACCGGGGACTGCTGCCGGGTAGCAGGCCGCGCGCCGTCACACAAGGGGGTTGGCAGATTCTTGGCTGCGCAATGCCACGCAATCGCGGCATCCCTCGAGTCGTTCCAGGCGGCCGGGCTGGCGGATTACACGGATTTCCTCACAATGAGCGCTGTAGTTCGATTGCGCGCCGACCGGCGCCGGAGAGTCCATGTCCGTCGCGAGCCAAAAACTGGGGCGCCAAGCCACGCCCGCCGGGCCCTGGCCGCTTGGCGCCGCCCTGTGGATCGGCGCGGGCCTCGCAGCGGTGAACTTCGGCTGTACCGAGAGCGCGACAAGTGGCGAAGGGACGACCGACGGCGCCACCGAGCACTTCGATGCCAGCGACGACGTCGACGAAGTCGGGGACGACGGCAGCGGCGCGCCGGACGTGGCGGCGGCCCTCGATGGCGTCGTCACGTCTGAGACCGCCGATGACGACAGCGGCAGCAACGACGGCGGCGACGACGACGAGGCGGACGGCGACGACGGCGGCGGCGACGACGGCAGCGGCGTCGACCCGGGCCCGCCCAGCCCGCTGACGGCCAAAGGCAAGTGGACCGACCTGAGCGCCGCGATCAGCGTGAAGGTCCCCGTCGACGCCGGGCTCGCCGGCACGAACACGCCGCTCGCCAGCGCCGGACTGGTCATCGACCTCGACGGCGACAAGATCATCGACCTTGTCCTCACAGACGGCATCTCCCAAGTCTGGATCGGCAAGGGTATGGGCAAGTGGAAGTGGAGTTTCAAGAAGGTCCACGAGACCAAAGCGCCGGGCATCATGTCGTTGGCCGCGATCGACCGCGGCGGCGGCCCACTCTCGGTGGTCGTCGGCGGCAGCAAGATCGCGCTGCTCGAATATGGAAGTGGCGGCTGGAAGGACGTCGCCCAAGAGGCCGGCTTGACCTTCAGCGAGCAGGCCACCGCCCAGGCGATCGTGCCGGTCGACCTCGACATGGACGGCCACCTGGACCTGCTCGTCGGCCAGTATTCCTGCGACGACCAGGCACGGGTCAAGGCCTACATCAACCAGACCAATGGCAAGTTCATCGAGCGCGGCGCGCTGCTCGGCCTCGCCCAGCAAGCCACCCTGTGGGCCCTGCTCGCGACCGATATGGACGACGATGGCCGCACCGACGTGCTGACGCTTGCCGAGGGCTGCGTCGATGGCAGCGCGAGTATCTGGTATCGCAACAAGGGCTTTGGCCCGGGCACCAGTCTGTACAAGTACACCAAGCTGCCGCCTCTCTTTGTTGCTCCGAGCATGGAAGGCGGCACGCCGATGGGCGGCGCGGTGGCCGACTTCAACGGTGACGGTCACCTCGACTACGTCTTCTCGGAGGTCGGCTACCGCCAGCACCGCATGGCAGGCATGGACATGACCAACCCCAACCTCGAGGTGCTCGCCAAGGACGCGGCCGGCGGCAATCACCTGCTGATCGGCAAAGGCGGGGGCAAGTTCGTCTCGGCGGCGGTGCCCGCCGGCATCACCACGGCGCTCTCAGAGACCGGCCTGACGATGGTCTCGTGGTCGATGCGCTTCGTTGACTTCGATCACGATGGCCACATGGATCTGATGGTCAGCCATGGCTACGACTATGCCGCCTTCCTGCTCGCCGACGACGGCGGAATGCGCCCGGTGCTCTTCCGCAACCGCGGCGACGCGACCTTCGAGGACGTCAGCGCCAAGTTCGGCATGCCGTCGAACCACCTGGGCCTGGCGATGGCGAGCGTCGACATCGACGGCGACGGTGATCTCGACTTCTTCCTGGGAGGCCAGACGGTCGCGCCGATCCTGCTTCGCAACGACGTCGTTCACGACGGCCATGATCTGAGCGTGACGCTGCGCGGCGTGGTCTCGAACCCCTGGGGGCTTGGGTCGCGCTTGTGGCTGCAGACCAGCGCAAGAACGCTCGTCGCCGAGATGAGCACGCAGGCGCCGAGCGGGACGATGGACGCGCCCGTAGTCCACTTCGCGCTGATGAAAGGCGAGACGCCGACCCATCTCAAGGTGCGCTGGCCCAGCGCCTTTGTGCAGGAGGTCGAGGTCGGCGCCGACGCAAAGAGCCTCAAGGTCGTCGAGCCCAAACTGGTGAGCTTGAACAAGACCTGGGTCAGCGACGGCCAAGTCACGGTGCTGGCGCGTGGCTACAGCGACAGCGGCGAGTACCTACCGGGTCAGGTGCCGATCACGATCGAGCTGGCGCAAGGCGCGAAAGGCTCGTGGGACGGCCCCATCGAATGCATGCCCAACGGCGAGTGCTTTCGCCAGTGGCAAGCGCCAAGCTTGACCGGCAGCAAGGGCGAGGACGCGATCGTCGTGACCATCGACGGATTGGAGTTGGGCATCCGGCCGCGCGTTCGCTTTGACAAGTCGAGCTGGCAACCCTGAAACGCCCGGCTTAGTTGCGCCATAGCCGCGTCGGCGCGTGCATTTCGACCTGCTGCGGCGTCACATCGACCCGCCACGATGAACCGCGGAAGGCAGCGACGTTGACGGCGAGGACAGCGAGGATCCGACCGGCGGGCAGGCGCAGGCGAAGCCGGGGCGCGCGGTGAGCGACCGTGACGGCCTGCGCGCAGACCTCGCGCTCCGGCAGACCAGAGACCATCGCGAAGAAAGCGCAAGTGCAGTCGCGACCGCTGAGGTCGCAGGGGGCGAAGGGCTGGCCGGGGCCTGGGCCAAGTTGGCTGCCAAAGAAGCCTTGGATGATTGTGACGCCCGCCCGGCGAGCGATCACCAGGCTCAGGCCTTGCGGCTCCCAAGGCGCGGCGAGCGGGCCGACGACCCACGGCCCGTCTCCGGAGCCGGGCTCTGTGAGATCGAGATCGACGTCGCCGGACGACTCGCTGATCCAGTCGTCGCGGCGCCACGGCGCGCGGCTCAGATCGAGAACGACGTCGGCGGGCGGGCCAGGCGCACCCAGCTCGGCGTCAAAGAGTCCCCACACGGTCATTGCCCCGCCTTCGTCTCCCGGCAGGCGGTGGCGCAGGGGCGGCAGCGTGAGCGCGTCGAGCAACGTTCGTGCGCCCCACGCCGGCGACATGCGGCCGTGCCAGCCCGCACGCGCGTAGTCTGGCAACACGCCAACGTCGGTCTCCTCGGCGGCGCGGGCGTCGACGAAGCTGTCGATGTCGCCGGGAGTGAAGCCGCGGACCGCGAAGTAGCGTGCGTCGGGCGCGACCCGCCAGGCGCGCAGCGAAGGAACGGCCAGGGCGACCAGGGCGGCGGCGACGAGGACGGCAGGGACGACGGAACGGCGGTGCTCGAC
>CALGHC010000149.1 GCA_937915965.1 uncultured Myxococcales bacterium | reverse complement strand
CTCAACCAGGTTCCACTCAAAAGCGGATTCTGAATGACGATTGCTGGTGCTGCGCCGGCCGTCCTGTCGCGAGGAGACACCTTTGGCCCGCCCGCAACTCGCCCTGCTTTCGGCAACCCTGATTTGCCTGTCGAGCGCCGCCCATGCCCAGGCCACGACGCCCAAGACCGTCACGAAAGGCGGTGCTGCGACCACCACGGACTCGGCGTTAGCGCCGATCGTCTGCTCCCTCGACGAGTGCTACCAGCGAGCGATGGAGCGCTCGCCGCTGATCGCCGCCGCGCGCCTCGACCTTGAGACCTATGTGGCGCGCCTGCGCGAGGCCCGCGCGGCTTCCTGGCCGACGCTGTCGTACAGCGGGTTTGCGTCGATCCTGCCGACCAAGCGGGATGACGCCGTCGGAAACAACCCGTGGACCGACTACGACTGGACCCGCCTCGGCCCGCTGACCGTCAACGAGGTGTCGTTCGCGCTGCCGCTGTTCACGTTTGGCAAACTCGCGACGCTGCGCAGGCTGGCGGACCAGGGCATCGCGGTGGGCAAGGCGGTCGAGCGGATCGCCGCAGCCGAGATGCGTTTCGAGGTCTCGCGTGCTTGGTGGACGCTGCAGTTGATGGCCGAGCTGAGCGAGGTCAGCGAGGAGGCGCGTGGCTGGTTGAGCAAGAAACGCGAAGGCCTCATTGAGAAGCGTGACGACGGCGCGGACGACTACGAGCCCAATGATTTGCTGAAACTGCGAATGTTGGAGGCCGATTTCGAGGGCAAGGTCCGCGAGGCCGAGCGGACCCGGGCGCTCGCTGAGGACGGCTTGCGTGCAGCCATGGACGAGAAGATGGGCGGCAAGGTCGTACCATTGACGGCGAGGCTGCAAGCGCTTGAGTTCCCGCTGCGCTCTACCGAGGACTACGTCGATCTCGCGTTGGCGAACCATCCAAAGCTGATCGCCGCCCGCGCCGGCCGGCTGGCGACGCTGCGGCAGCTCGAGCTTGCCCGCAGACAGTTGCTGCCCGACATCGCGCTCGTAGGCCGCATCGCCCACACCTATGCACCGACGCGCGTGACGGCCGGGCAGGGTCTGGCCGCCGACCCCTACAGCCCAACCCAGAGCGGCGGCGGCCTGGCGATCCGGTGGAATTTGGATATATTCCGACGCCTTGCGCAGATCGATCAGGCGGACTTGAGGCTGCGCAGGGCCGTCGAACTGGAGAAGGCCGAGCGGGTCAAAGCGATCGTCCAGGCGCGCCGATTGGTGCGTGAGGTCCGCGACGCTCGTGAGATGATCGCGATCCACGAGACGGCGATGAAGGCAGCGCGGGGCCTGCTGGCCGGCGAGCGGCAGATGCACGAACAGGGCTTCCAGGAATTCAAGGAGGTCCTCAAGGCGACTGAGCAATACTACCGCCGTTGGATGGCTTGGCTGCAGGCGATCTACAACTACAACGTGGGCGTGGCTCAGCTCTCCAAGGCGATTGGCCTCGATGTCGACCGGCTCGACCAGGGGGCGGCGGCTGCCGGACGGGACGGCGGGCAGGACGCCGGGGCAGCGCAGGAAGCCCCTTGAATAGCGATGGGGGCTGCCGCGTTTTTTGCTGCAGGTGCGGCGACTCAGTCGCTGAGGAGGACGGCAAGATGACCACCGAGACAAGAACGGAATTGACGCAAGGAAGACCGCGACCGGGAGCCAGCGCGCGAGCGGCGAGCGCCTCGGTCGCGCTGACCATCGCCGTGGTCCTCTCTGCCACTGCCAACGCCGCTCCAGAGGCCAGCGCCGCGCCCAAGGCCAGCGCCGCTCCAGACGCAGCCGCGGCGCCGGCAAAGCCCGCAGCGCCGGTGCAGGAACCGCTCGAGTTCATCCGGGCGACGTACAAGCAGCTCGACGAGTTGACCCGCGCGACCCAGGGCCTCGCGGCGTTGCACGACAAGATCGGCGACGCGATGCAGGGCTTCATGGACTACGACGAGATGGCACGGCGGACCCTCGCCCGACGCTGGGAAGGCCTGACCGCCAAGCAGCGCGCGGAGTACGTTGGGCTCCTCGAGAAGATGGTACGTGAGAGCTACGTCAAGCGCTTCGAGCCAGGCAAACCAGTCGAGGTGCGGTGGGACAGCAGAGTGAAGCGCCTCAAGGACGGCCGCGCCCAAGTTCGAACGTCCGTGCAGATCGGCCGCAGCAGCGCCGATGTCGCCTACTCGATGCACCTGAACAACGGCGCCTGGCGGGTCTACGACCTCGTCATCGATGAAGCCAGCCAAGTGGCAACGTACAAGCGATCATTCGCAAAGATTCTGGACAAAGAAGGCTGGGATGGTCTGATGCGGCGGATGCGCAAGAGCGTGGCCGACCATTGAAATCGGCCGTCTCCGCCCGCACGGTTCGCCGGCCTGGCAACCACGCGCGCCGCGGCGACCGCGTCCCCGGCGTTCCGCGCGACACACCCGTGCTGCGCAGATGTCACGGCTGGCCGTCTTGCCGGCAAGCCCGGAGCCGCCCGATGCACCCTTTCCGCAATCGACTCCCGCCGCTCGCCGCCCTGGCGCTGTGCCTACCGTTGCTGGTCGGATTTGGCCGCTACCGCCCCGCGAACCTGCTGCCCCTGTCGCTGGGCATGGGCGACGCCACGGTCGCGGCCGGTGCCGGCACGGCGGCGTTGTTCACCAACCCCGCAGGCATGGCGCAGCGCCGGCAGCAGAGCATTGAGGTCGGCGGCGGCTGGAACGGCCGCAACAACACGGGCTCGGGCTTCTTCAGCTCGACGGACTCGCAAACCTCGCCGGGCCTGGCCGCTGGCATCTGCTACGGCTACGAAAGCGGCGAGCTGCCGGGCGGAATTGAGCGATCGATGCACGACACGCGATTCGGCCTGGCTGCCGGCACGCAGAGCGACGCAGGTAGCCTCTCCATCGGCGTTTCCGGGCGCTGGCTGTCGTTCGAATACGGTGGAACGACCGCACGGGATGTATCCGACTGGACCGGCGACGTCGGCCTGACCACATCGTTGGGTCAGATCGTTCGCCTCGGTGCGGTCTGGCGCAATGTCTTCGAGATCGACACCGAAGAGACACCGCGCAGGATCGCGACAGGCGTCGCGGTCGCGCTGGGACCGGTCGTGGTCGAGACTGATGGGTCGTGGGGCCTGGGCGCGCGCGTCCTGACCGGCCCGATCTACCGAGCGGGTATCGCCGCCGTCTTTGCCGAGAAGCTCGGTCTGCGCGGCGGCTATGTCTACAACAACGCTGACCCTGCCGTTGCCGGCATCCACCAGATCACCGCTGGCTTTGGCCTGAGCATCGATCACGTCACCTTCGACGTCGGCGCGGCACTTGAGCCGGCACATCCGAGCGACTTCACCGTGATCGGTTCTTTGACCTGGTACGTTCCCTACGCCATGTAGCCGCACGGTGCTTGAGCTATTTCGGTGACTCAGGCGACTCAGGCGCCGAGGCGCTGGCGAGGGCGTTGGCTGCCAACCACACAGCACGCTCGTCGGCTGTGAGGATGATCGCCTCGTCGACGACCAGCACCGGCACGCCATCGACCACCCGATAGAGACGATGACCATCGGCCGTGACCAGACCTTGGCCCAGGGGCCCTTCGACCAGTCGCCCTGCCGCGTTGCGCAAGGCACGACGGGCCGCCTCGCCGGTCAACAGGTCGAGCAAGGCTTGAGGAGCGGGAGCCAGCACGCTCGCGTCGACCGGGCAAGCGAGCAGGGCAACCAGTTCGGGCGGCAGGGGCCCGGGCGTATCTGAGCTCATCGCTACTCCGTTTGGCCGAGGCGGCGGGTTCAGGCCGCGCCCGCGGGCGAGGCGCCGCGCGCGACACAGTCGAGGACGGCGCGCGTCTGCTCGGCGGTGCGTCGCCAGGACAGGTCGGCCGAGCGAGAGAGGCCGCGTTCGCGCAGCTCTGCGCGCAGGTCAGCGTCGTCGACCAGGCGCCCCATCCCCGCCGAGAT
>CALGHC010000148.1 GCA_937915965.1 uncultured Myxococcales bacterium | reverse complement strand
GGATTGGCTCGGTCAGGATTGGCTCGGTCAGGATTGGCTCGGTCAGGATTGGCTCAGTCAGGATTGGAGCGCCAGACAAACCGCAGCCGGCGCGACACGGCCGCTGCGATACGGCGGCTGCGATTCGGCGGCCCCATCGGCAACGAAGCGAGACGAGCTGCGGCTGGGCGAAGACCTCAGTTGAGGATCTTGCCCTTCACGTCGAGAGATTTCACGATCGGCGACTGCTTCTGCCAGTTGGCTTGCAGGAAGAGCTCGACCTCGATGAGCCGGCCGATCACCTGCTTGCCGACCAGATCGATCGGGAAGGTCTCGGGCGGGAATGGGCCTATCTGCGCCGTCCAGTTGGCGACGGCAAGCGCTCCGATGCTGTCGCCAACGCGGTAGCGCACGTAGATGGCCGCGCTCGCCGGCACCTCGACGTCGGCCGCGATGCTCTCCCACAGGACGGGCGGGTCGGCCTCCGGTGCGACCTGGCCGGACTGGTGAAGGACGCCGAAGACCGCACGATAGTGGCCCTTTTGGGCCGTGAAGTTGTGGAGGGTGTATCCTGTCATGTCGCTGTACGTGTACGGCGACTTGCCCGTGGGATACTCGCCGATCACCTTCAGGTTCTTCGGGTCGATCTTTGAAGCCGTACTCGCCTGCTGGTTCACTGCCCAGACATAGCCGTCGTAGTCGATGGCCATGCCGATCGGGAAGCGCCCGCCGCCCAGAGAGATCTGGCCCTCGTTCTTCATGGTCACGGCGTTGACGCGCGCGACCGAGTTGGTCTGGTCGTTGGCGACATAGACGAAGCCATCGATGCTGGTCGCGAGGCCGCGTGGCCGAGCGAACACGGGCACAAAGTCGAACTTCTGGGTCGTCGGGTCGAAGCGATACGCCGCGTGGTGACTGCAGCAGTTGCCAGTCCAGATATTGCCGAAGATGTCGAGATTGATCCCGTAGGGTTCGTAGACCGATGACGCCTTGAAGGTCTGCACCTTGCCGTCCGCCGGGTCGACCCGCAGCAGCGACGCACAGCCGCGCCCGGAGATCCACACGATGCCTTTCTGGTCGACCACGATGCCGTAGGGGTTGCAGCCGAGATCGATCGACTGCACCACAGCGCCGTCGGAGGGGCTGAGCCGCCACAGCCTCTTGAGAACCCAGTCGCCCGCCCAGCCGTGGTTCTCTTTGTCGACGCCCATCGCGCGAACCATCTTCACGCCGGGCGGCTTGACGACGAACTTAATGCACTCGTCCTGGCCGCTCGGCAGCATCTCGTTGCCGCTGATCTTGTGGTCGCCGTTGGCGTCGTAGCTGGTGTCGATGTTGCCGTTCTTGTTCTTGTCTGTGCAGCTCTTCACGTCTGTGATGATCTTGGCCACGGCTGCGCCGTTGCGGCAGCCAACCCAGACGTCGCCATTGAGGTCGACAGCCGTCCGCGAGGGGTCGCCGCACGTCTTGTAGCGGGCGACCTCGAAGCCGGTCTTGGTGTCGAGCTTCGAGACCGTGCCCTCGCCGGAGTTCGAGATCCAGATGTGGTTGAGGTCGATCATCGCCTTGCCCGGATCGAGGACGAGCCAGCCGTTGCCGTCGATGCCGACACCGTCCGTACCTTCGCCGCCGGGCAGGAAGCCGCCGCCACCCGGGCCAACGCCCGCCTGGATGCACGACAGGTCACAGTTTCCGCAGCTTGAGAGGACGCCCTCGTCGGTCTCTCCGTCGCAGTCGTTGTCCTTGCCGTCGCAGCTCTCGCTGTCGGGCAGCAGGTCGCCGACGCACTGCTGCCAATAGCCATCCGCGCACTTCTGCACGCCGGTGGTGCACGCGCCGACGCCAATCTGTCCCGCCGAACCCGAATAGCAGGGCACCTGGCCGCCGCTGCAAGGGCAGCCGGGCAAGAGGAACTTGCTGCAGTCGGGGCATTGGAAGCCGAAGTTCGGGTTGCCGTCGTCGCAATCGACCCCGGCCTCGCAGCCCTGGCCGTAGCCATCGCCGTCCAGGTCGACACAGCCGCCGCCGTTGTCTCCGCCACCGCCGGCGTCGTCATCGCCGCCGCCGTTGTTGCCGCCGCCGCCGGCGTCGTCATCGCCGCCGCCATTGTTGCCGCCGGCGTCGTCATCGCCGCCGCCGTTGTTGCCACCGCCGCCGGCGTCGTCATCG
>CALGHC010000147.1 GCA_937915965.1 uncultured Myxococcales bacterium | reverse complement strand
CCATCCGGCGCCGGCAAGACAACCTTGCTGCGGGCGGTCGCGACCCTTGGACCGTTGCGCGCCGGCGAGCTGCGGCTCGACGGCGATGACCCCGCGACCGTCGGCTGGCCCCAGTGGCGCCGCGCCCTGGTCCTGGTGACCCAGCGGCCGGTCCTGCTGCCCGCCACCGTCGAGGACAATCTGCGCCAAGCGTTCCAGCTGGCCACCGCTGGCACGGACCGTTTCGACCTGGAGCGCGCGCTGCGGCTCTTCGACCGACTGGCTCTGCCCCGGACCCGCATGGCGCGGCCGGCGCGCGAGCTGAGCGTGGGGGAACAGCAGCGGGTCTGTCTGGTGCGCGCCTTGATCGTTGCCCGTCGCGGCTTGCTGCTGGACGAGCCGACCAGCGCCTTGGACAGCGCCTCGATGGGCGCGACCGAGGCGCTGCTCGCCGAGGAGATCGCCGCACGGGGCCTGTGCTGCCTCCTGGTTACCCATGACCTCGACCAGGCGCGTCGTCTCGGCGCCCGTGATCTCGACCTCGGCGGGTGGCTCGTGACCGAGGAGGGCGCTGATGGCCGCTAGTCAGGTGCCCATTTTGCCCCTGGACGCTGTCGATCTCAGCGTCGCCGCGTGCCTCGTCCTCTTCGCCGGCTTGATCAGCCTGGGCCTGCGCCTGCGGATGGAGCGCCAGCTGGCGGTCGCCGCGATCCGCACGGTGGTGCAGTTGTCGCTGCTTGGCTACGCGTTGGGCTGGATCTTCGGACTCGATCATCCCGCGCCGGTCCTCGTCCTGGCCGCTGCGATGATCATCGCGGCAGGTCGAGCAGCCGTCGCCCGTTCCAGCCGCCGCATCGCCGGGGTCCAATGGGACGCGCTCGCTAGCCTGACCCTCTCGGGACTCGTGACGACCTTCGTCGTCACCGGCGCCATCATCGGCGTCGAGCCCTGGTACCGACCGCAGTACGTCGTGCCCCTGCTCGGGATGGTGCTCGGCAACTCGCTGACCGGGATCTCCCTTTGCCTCGACAGTGTGCTCGAGCGCTTTGACGAGGGCCGGCCGGAGATCGAGATGTGGCTGGCCCTGGGGGCCACGCGCTGGGAGGCCGCGCGCGGCGCTCTGCGCGACGGCGTGCGGCGCGGCATGGTGCCGATTATCAACACGATGACCGTTGTCGGCATTGTCAGCTTGCCGGGCATGATGACCGGCCAGATCCTCGCGGGGTCAAGCCCGGTCGAGGCCGTGCGCTACCAGATCGTCGTGATGTTCATGCTCGCCGCCTCGAGCGCGGTCGGCAGCATCCTGGTCGCCCTGCTGATCTGGCGCCGGGCCTTCAATGACCGCCATCAGCTGCGCGCCGATCGGATTGAGCGCACGGGCACATGAGCCGACTCACGGCGGTCCGTACCGGCCCCGTCAGCCCTGGCGTGCCTACGGTTCGCTGCCGGTCACAAATACGGCGGTCGCTGTGTTGGCGCCGCCGCCGTTGCCGAGCTGGCCGTGGTAGTTCTCGCCCCAGCACGCCACCGCGCCGCCCTCGACCAACGCGCACGCAAAGTCGGTGCCTGCGGCGAGGTCGGTCGCTTTGGCCGGCAGCGTGATGGGGTTGGGTTTGTAGACGTTGGAGCTGCCAGGAGAGCCGCTCTCCTTTTCGCTGTTGTCACCCCAGCACAGCACATCGCCTGCGATGGTGCGTGCGCAGGTGTGACCCTGGCCGGCCGCGACTTGAGCCACCGGCCCGATGTCGGCGACCAGGATGGCAGCTGGGACGGGGTCGGGGGTGTAGCCACCGGTGGCGAGCTGACCGCTGAGGTTCTTGCCCCAGCACCACAGCTTGCCGGCCTGGTCCCATGCGCAGGTGTGATAGTGGCCGCAACTCACTCCCGCGACCTTCGGAAGGCCGAGGACGGCGCCCTTGCCAACCTTGGCGCTGGTGCCGGTGTCGCCGTGGCCCGCCTGACCGTACTCGTTCTTGCCCCAGCACTCGAGGTTGCCGTCGGAGTGCAGCGCGCACGCGTGCCCCTCGCCCGTACACATCGTCATCACGTCGAGGACACTTTTGACCTGCACCGGCTCCAGCGCTGACGTGCCCGATCCGTCGAGGAACTGGCCGCCGTAGTTCGCCCCCCACCCCCAAAGGGTCTGGCCCTCGCGCCGCGCCAGCGTCGTATTGGTCGAACACGCCAGCGAGAGCCCGTCCGTGATGATCTTGGTCTGTTCGGGCACGACAGCCTCGCCGCTGTTGTCGCCGACCCCGGTCTTGCCGCTGAATCGGTCCCCCCAACACCAGATCGTCCCGCCGGTGCGCAGCGCACAGGTGTGGGTGCTGCCGGCGACGACCTGCAGTACGTCATCGAGGATCGCCACCGACTGCGGCAGCGGCGACTTCGTGTTGTTCTGGCCGTTGCCGAGCTGGCCAGTGCTGTTGTGGCCCCAGCACGACAACTTGCCGCTGGGGTGCAGCGCGCATGCGTGGTTGCCGCCCGCGGCGATCGCTTTGGCCCACGGACCAGGGCCGGTCTCGACGAGGCAGGTTCCGTTCGTGCAGACCTTGTCCGTGCCGCACGAGGTGCCGTCGCTGGCCAAGATGACCACGCACGAGCAACTCGAGCACGCGGCTACCTGGCACTCGCCGACGGCGATGCCGGCGCAGTCGGCGTCGCTGACGCAGGCGCAGGTGCCGCTGTCGTTTGCGCCGCTGTCGTTTGCGCCGCTGTCGTTTGAGCTGCCGTCGTCTGCGCCGCTGTCGTTTGCGCTGCCGTCGTCTGCGCTGCCGTCAGTGCCCGGCGTGTCGGTGGATGCCGCGTCACCGCTCGTCCCGTCCGGACCAGCGGAGTCAGCGAGGGCCGCGTCTCCGCTGCCGCCGCCATCGAGGTCGCCGCCATCGAGGTCGCCGCCGCCGTCGACGTCGGCGGCGCCAGCGAATTGGCCGCTGTCCGGCACCTCGTTGGGGCAGCCCTGCAGGGCGATCAGCGCGGTGGCGAGAGCTCCCACTCGCCGCCATCCGGCCGCGATACCGTGTTGCATCTTCACTCTGCCTCCCCAAGCCCGGTTCGGGCGGTCACTGGCCTCGCTGCGCGCGGGCTGACGCATCCGCCTCTACTTGCCGTGCGCCATCCGCTATTTGCCCTGCGCCATCCGCTATTTGCCGTGCGCCATCCGTTATCTTCCCTGCGCCATCCCCAGCACCCGGGCCAGGAACGCCCACTTGTCGGCCGCCTCGTCGATCCGCTTCGATGTCGGCTTGCCCGCGCCGTGACCGGCCTTGGTCTCCACGCGGATCAGCACCGGCGCGTCGCCGGCCTGCGCGGCCTGTAGCGCCGCCGCGAACTTGAAGCTGTGGCCGGGCACGACCCTATCGTCGTGATCCGCGGTCGTCACCAGCGTCGCCGGGTAGCGGGTGCCCGCCTTGAGGTTGTGCAGCGGCGAGTAGCCGATCAGCGTCGCGAAGTCGTCGGCGTTGTCCGAAGAACCGTACTCGGGGACCCAGGCCCAGCCGATGGTGAACTTGTGGAAGCGCAGCATGTCCATCACGCCGACCGCCGGCAGCGCCGCCGCGAAGAGCTCGGGCCGCTGGGTCATCACCGCGCCAACCAGCAGCCCGCCGTTGCTGCCGCCCATCATGGCGATGTGGGCGCTGTCGGTCAGGCCGGTGGCGATCAGGTGATCGGCGGCGGCGATGAAGTCGTTGAAGACGTTCTGTTTCTTGCCGCGCATCCCGGCCTCGTGCCAGGCCTCGCCGTATTCGCCACCGCCACGCAGGTTGGCCATGGCGTAGACGCCCCCCATCTCCAGCCAGCCGAGCAACGCCGGCGAAAACCGCGGCGTCAGCGAGATGTCAAAGCCGCCATAGGCGTGCAGCAAGGTGGGCTGGGGTCGGCTTCGGTCCACATCGCGGCGGCCGGTGACAAAGATCGGCACGCGGGTGCCATCCGCGCCGGTCGCGAAGATCTGCCGGGTCTCGTAGACCGAGAGGTCGACCGGCACCTTCGGCGCGCGGAAGACGCTGATCTCGCCGCTGTCGAAGTCGTAGCGGTGGATGGTCCCCGGAGAGGTGAAACTCTCGAACGAGAACCAGGTCTCGCGGTCGCCCGGCCGGCCGCTGAAGCCCGCGGCGCTGCCCATGCCGGGCAGGGCGAGGCGCTTCTCCAGGCGGCCGTCCATGCCGTGCAAGGTCACCTCGCTGTGGGCGTCGACGAGCCAGTGGGCGACGATTCGGCCGGCGATGACGGTCGCCGATCGCAGCGTCGATTTGCGCTCGGCGACCAGCTCGCGCCAGGCGCTCCGCTCGGGCTTGTTGGTGTCGATCGCGATGATCCTGCCGCGTGGCGCGCCGTCGTTGGTGCGCACGACCAGGACTGGCCCCTGGTTGGCGAGGACGGCGAACTCCTTCTCGAAGCCGGTTATCAACTCGACGACCTTGCCGTCTGGGCTGCCGTCGGCCTTCGCGCGGGCCGCCGCGGTCGCCCTCAGGTCAGCGAAGAAGATCTGGTTGCGGCTGTCGGCGCCGCGCCAGACGTCGATGATCAGATAGCGGTCGTCCTCGGTGACGGTGCCGCCAAACCCCCAGTCCTTGTGGTCCTTGCGCTGGTAGACCACCCGATCCTCGGACTGGGAGGTGCCGATGCGGTGCCAGAGGAGCTTTTGGAAGTAGTTGACTCCGGTGAGGGTCGTCTTCTCGTCCGGCGCGTCGTAGGCGCTGTAGTAGAATCCCGAGCTGTCCTTGCGCCACGACACCCCGGAGAACTTCACCCACTTGAGGTGGTCGGCGAGGTCCCGCCCCGTGGCGACGTCGCGCACCCGGATCTCCGACCAGTCCGAGCCGGCGGTCGACGACTGCCAGGCGAGCAGCTTGCCGTCGCGTGACAACTGCGAGTCGCGCAGCGCGACGGTGCCGTCGGCCGAGAGGGTGTTGGGGTCGATGAGGATCCGCGGCGCGGCGCCCTCGCTGTCGATCACCTCGAGCACGCTCTGGTTCTGCAAGCCGTCGTTGCGCAAGTAGAAGAGCCTGCCCGCCACCCGAGTCGGCACGCCGAAGCGTTCGTAGTTCCAGACTTGTTCGAGGCGTGCCCGGATGGCGTCGCGTCCGGGGATGGCCGCGAGCCAGCCGAACGTCAGGGCGTTCTCTGCCGCGACCCAGGCGGCGGTCTCGGCGCTGTCGGCGTCCTCGAGCCAGCGGTAGGGGTCAGCGACGTCGCGGCCGTGGTAGCTGTCGACCTGGGGGCCGCGCCGCGCGCTTGGGTAGCGCAGCGCGTGCTTCGGCGCGGATCGCGCGGCCGTCGCCGCCGTCGC
>CALGHC010000146.1 GCA_937915965.1 uncultured Myxococcales bacterium | reverse complement strand
CGGTCTGTTGCCAGTGCAGGCCCTGACCATCGACGCGCAGCAGCCGGCCGTCGGCGGTGCTGGCATAGACGCCGTGTTCGCTGGCTGCGACCCGCAAGAAGTGGCCGTCGGCGATCTGATCGAAGCGGAGCTCGCCCTTGTCGAGGCGCGCGAGGCCACGTTCGGTGGCCACCCACAGGCGATCGCGCCACCGGGCGCAGCCGCGCACCCGGTTGCCAGGCAGGCCCTGGCGGGCGTCGAGGCGGCGCTCGCCGGAGCTGTCATGGCGCAGAACGCCGCCGCCCGACGTGCCAACCCACAGGACCGCTCCAGCGTCGACGAGACAGGTCGCCTGGCCCGTGTCGGCGTAGCTGTCGACGACCCGCAGACCGTTGGCAGAAGCAGCGCGACCCTGGGCCAGCCCCGGGGCCCCGACCAACAGCAAGGCGACCGTCGCCATGCCCAGCAGCGTCCGCTCGCCCGTCGTTGTCGACCTGGAAATCCTCATTGTGGCCTCCCCGCCTCCCCGTCTGGCCGCGGCCGGGTGTCGGCCGTGGTCTGCAGACCGGAGATACACAAACAGGAGCACGGGACGTGCCAGACTTCGGACAATGGAGCTAGCCACATGAATACCAATCTGTTTGTCCGAGTGTGTTGATGAGGCGTGGACAGCCGAGTAGAGCTGAATTCTTTGATTCACGGCATGGATGACTGAATTCACAGCATCGAAAGGGCAATGTCCCAGCGTCGGCCGGAAGGATCGAATCGGTCTCCCTCAGGCGATGGCCATGCGGCCGGCGGGACGCTAGGATCCCGCCAATGAAACGCCTGACACCTGACCACGAACGTTCCCTGCACCGCCGACGGTGTCTCCGCCACCGCGGTCCCACGGTCCGCGAACGCCTGGCTTTCGTGCTTTCGGCGACGCCCGCGTTGGCCGCCGCACTCTTTGCAATCGGCGCGCTGGTCGCTCTCGCGGGCGCGTGCAACCGCAAGGAAGCACCACCGCAAGACGACCATCGCCGCGCGGCCGTGCAGACACGCCCGCTGCTGCCGTCTGCCGCTCTAGCGCCACCGGCGGCCGCCAGCGCGACCACCGCCGCCGTCGTCGCGCTAACGCCCGGCTTCGTGCGCGTCCCGGCGGGCCGTTTCGTGATGGGTTCCCCCCTACAAGACCCCGAACGCCAGCTCGACGAGACACCGCACCGCGTGACCCTCACCCGCGCCTTCGAGATGCAGGCGACCGAGGTGACTCAGGCCGAGTACCGCGCCCTGACCGGGCGGGCTCCCGCTGCCCACGAGGGCTGCGACGAATGCCCGGTCGAACAAGTCAGCTGGTTCGACGCCGTCGAGTGGTGCAACCGGCTCTCGGCCCGCCGTGGTCTGCCCGACTGCTACACCGGCGTGGCGCCGTCAATCGCGGCGGTAGGGCCCCATTGCGCTGGCTTCCGCCTACCGTCCGAGGCCGAATGGGAGTACGCAGCGCGGGCAGGTAGCACAGCCGCGCGCTACGGCGATGTCGACGCCGTAGCCTGGCACGACCTGGACTCCGAGATGCGTTCCCACCCGGTCGCCAGCCTGAAAGCCAACGCCTGGGGCCTGTACGACATGCTCGGCAACGTCTTCGAGTGGACCAACGACTGGCAGGCCGACTATCCCGACGGCGCCGACGTCGACCCCAGCGGTCCCCGCAACGGCGAAAACCGGGTGTTTCGCGGCGGCGGCTACCGGCTCCCCGCCGCCGAGGCGAGGGCCGCATTCCGCAACGGCTACGGCCCCGACAACCGCGTCGAGTTCATCGGCTTCCGCTGCATCCGCACCCTTCCAGTGCCAGCCGCCAGCGGCGGCTCTGGTGGTTCGGGCTGAATCCGCCGCCGCACGCAGTGGGGAAGCGGCACGCGCTTCAGCGATCCCAGCTCGGATACAGGACGACCTTCTGCTCACCGCCGGCGTCGATGCGGCGGTAGCCCTCGCCCAGCTGCGAAAGTGGCAGCTCGCTGGTCACGAGGTGATCGAAGTTCAAGCCGTCGGCGATCAGCGCGAGCATCTGCTTCCAGGTCTCGAACATGCGCCGCCCAATGACGGCGTGCAGGGTAAGGCCTCGGAAGATCACATTGTTGCCGAGGTCCTCGATGCTGACATCGCGCATCGACGGGATTCCAAACAAGACGACATGACCGGCTGAGCGTGTGCAGCGGATGACGTCGTTGATCGCGTTGGGGTGCCCGGACAGCTCAAGCCCGACGTCGACGCCGCCACCGGTGATCGCGATGAAGTTGGCGACCTGGTCGTCGTGGGCGTCGCGGTCGACCAGATGCGCGCGAAGCCGCTCGCCGTAGCCGGCGGCGTCCGCGCGGGCCCGGGCTCGCTCCAGCGCCTCCGGCTTGACGTCGAGGACGTGCACCTCGGCAGCACCGAGGAAGGCGACGACCTCGACGACCATCGCGCCGATCGCGCCGTAGCCCGTGACCATCACCTTACGGCCCGCGACCGGCACCTTGCACGCGCAATGCACCGCGTTGCCGAGTGGGTCGAGGAAGGCGGCGGCCTTGGCCGACAGTCCCTCGGGCAGGAGAACGACGTTTGCCGCGCTGACACAGACGTAGTCGGCGAAGCAGCCGTCCTCGGAGAGGCCGCGATAGCGGGTGTGCGCGCAGGCGTGGAAGCTGCCGTCGAGGCACGCCGGGCAATCGCCACAGACCTCGTGCATCTCGGCCGAGACAAAGTCGCCGACGGTCAAACCGCTGACCTCCGCGCCGAGCTTGTCGACGTGGCCGCAGAACTCGTGACCTTGGACCACCGGCGCGTGAACCAGAGCGCTGAGCGACTCGTGGCCTTTGGCCATGTGCACGTCGGTGCCGCAGATACCGGCCGCTGCGACCAACAGCCGCACCTGACCCGGCGCGGGCTCTGGGACGGGCACGTCGGTGCGGTAACGCCACTCGCCGAAGGCGGGGACAACAATAGCGTTCATCGTCGCGGGTGGCGTGCCGCCGGGGCGAAGGCGCGGTGTGGCGTCGGTCGGGCTGGAGGCCGTCGTCATCGACAACTCCGATTCGGCCACGGACGCGGGCGTGCGTCCGGCGGCGCGCAGGATGGCGCTTTGCAGAGAACTCGTCCAGTGGCCGATGCTGCCTGCGCGACAATCGAACACGGACCACAGTCGCGGGCTCGGCTGCCATGGGGGGGGGCAGTGCCCCCCTCCATGAAGTGGTCCTCTCGGAGAAGGCCACCATGGAATGACCTTCTCGAAGAATGAGGAGGCCGGCAGCGCCCCCCCCGTACGTCCGGTGACATTGGCCTGACCCGATCGCATCGGCCGGCCGCGGACTCATGGCCGTTGGTGAACATCGGGGCGCGCGATGACGCCGCCCTTGCCGTCGCCGGCGTCGACCCCTAGCCTTCCCGGGCGCGCGGGCATGCCCGGGCGCGCGGCGCCGGCCGGTGCACGCGCAACCGACCCGACCTTGCCCTGGGACTCGCCGGCTGGGAGGAACCGTGATCTCTCTTGAACATCTCGAAGACGCCCGCCCGCGGCGGATCCGGCTCGCGGTGCTCGCCGCCCTTGCCCTCGCCGCCATGACCGCAGCCGCCTGCGGCGAGAACAGCGCCATCGGCGCCGAAGAGGACGACGGCGGCGCAGCCTCCCCAGACGGCGACGGCGACGGCACGATCGCCGCCAACGACGACGCGGGCGGTACACCAGCAGACGCGACCGGCGCGGACGGTAGCAGCAACGCCGACGACGGCAGCGGCAACACCGACGACGGAAGCGGCGATGGGGCGTGCAAGGCCGGGCTCGCCGGCTGCATCGGCGACGATCGACTGGTCTGCAAAGACGACGGATCGGCGTGGAGCCAGGAGGTGTGCGCCGAGGGCCTGCGCTGCTTCGACGGGGTCTGCGCTGAGTGCGGCGAGGACGCGGACTGCGACGCCGGCAAGGCATGTGCCGCGGCTGTCTGCACTGTCGCGCCGCTCAAAGTCGTGACCCAGGCGCTGCCGGTCGCCGCGGTGGGTACTCCCTATGCCGCCCAACTGGAGGCGACAGGTGGCGTTGCGCCCTATGCCTGGAGCCTGCCTCAAGGGAAACTGCCCGATGGTCTCCTGCTCGCCGCCGACGGCACGATGGGCGGCTCAGCGACGGTCGCTACCTCGGCATCTGTACTCGTGCGGGTCGAAGACGACCAGGGCGATCAGGCCGAGGCGATCCTGACGATCGACGTCAAGGACGGCGGCCTCGTGATCACGACGACGTCCCCGCTGAAGAAGGCGATCGAGGGCGAGAAATACAGCATCCAGTTGGAAGCCAGCGGCGGCGAACCGCCGACGTTCTGGGGTCTCGTCGATGGCAGCCTGCCAGACGGCCTGAGCCTGGGGGCCACCGGCCTGATCTCGGGCGCTGCCACCATCGATGGGACCTTCACCTTCACGGTCAAGGCACTCGACAACGGTGCGCCGACGCTGACGGCGTCGCGGCTCTTCGATCTGCCGGTGG
>CALGHC010000145.1 GCA_937915965.1 uncultured Myxococcales bacterium | reverse complement strand
CGGTGGAGGTTCGGGCGCGGCGGAGGTTCGGGCACGGCGGAGGTTCGGGTGCGGTGGAGGTTCGGGCGCGGCGGAGGTTCGGGCGCGGCGGAGGTTCGGGGCCGCCCAGGCGGCTAAAGCCGCGGGCTACATCTGGAAAGCCCGGCCTGCGCCGGGCTGGTGTCGGCGGGCGCGGCGAAGGTTCGGATGGGGTCGCGGCGGGATGGCGGAGGCGCGGCGCGTGCGCAATTGGGACGTCAGTGTTTGGCCGTCAGGGCGGCCAGGGCGGCGCGAGCGGCGAATACGGTGGTCCAGCTGTTGCGGTCGGCGCTGCCGTCGCGCCACGGAATCAGGCCGTCGGTGGCGGTGCGGGCGATGAGGCCGTTGATCAGGCGATCTGCGAGGGCGCGGTCTTGGCCGTCGGCGAGATAGAGCAGACGGGCGAGCTGGGCGGTCGCGTCGAGGCGGCGGTCGGCTGAATCGTGGGGGACGCGGGCGGGACCGATTGCGGCGGCGGGTCGCGGCGCTTGGTTGTCGGCGCGCGGCGGCGCCTCGATGTCGGGTAGCCAGGCGACCACGGTGTCGGTGGCGCCGAGTCCAGCGACCAGCGCGGCGATGGCGCGCTTTGCGGCTGCGACGCCGTCTGCGCGGCCACAGTCGATCAGGCCCTCGGCGGCGTAGGCGGTCGCGTGGGCGTAGGCGGCGGTCGAGGCGCGATGAACCGCGAAGGCGCCGTCGGCACGCTGCAGGGGCAACAACGCGTCGATCAAGTCGGGGACGACGCGTTGGTCGTCGGCGGTGAGGGCACGGCACGCCCACAGCATGTGGGCGCCCCAGGCTTCGCTCCAGCGTGTTTCGGCGGTCTCGCCGCCCGCCGCATGACCGGCGGTGACGGCGCATCGGGCGGCCCGCATCTCGTCCAGGGTCGCGTGCAAGCAGGCGATGGCGCGGTCAAGACCGCCCCAGGCCGTCAGCGCGGCGAGAGCGACGGCGGTGTCGAACGCGTAGACGCGACCCGCTCGGCCGATGCCGCCGCGGCTGGCGATGGCGGCATCCAAGGCGCCGCAGCCGGCTTCGATCTGCGTCGTGTCGAGGCCGTCGAGGCCGTCGAGGCCGGCTGCGCGCAGCTCGGCGGCGAGCAGGATGACCCACGCTGTGGCTTCTTCGTATCGGTAGGCCCGCGCTCCCGGACCGCGCCAAGACCACCACAGCCCGGTGGAGGGGTCTTGCAGACCAGCGAGACCGTCGAGCCAGCGCCGCAGGGCGGAGGCGACGCTGGCCATGGTGGCAGTGGGTCTCATCGTGGCGAACTCGGTGGTCTCGGCGTTGCCGCAAGGGTCGCCCGCAAGGGTCGCCCGCAAGGGTCGCCCGCAAGGGTCGCCCGCAAGCGTTGCCCGCAGGCGTTGCCCGCAGGCGTCGCCCGCAGGCGTCGCCCGCAAGCGTCGCCCGCAGGCGTTGCCAGCAGGGTGACTCACGCGGGCAACGCTCGACAAGTCGACAGGCGCGCGCCAACCTGCGGGCCACCGCCGGCGCCGGCTGCGCCCAGGCACTGCGACCAAGCCACGCCATGCACCCGCTCGAACCCACAGCCACCGCGTCGAGCCCCATCCGCACCGCGCGCGGCGACATCGCGATTTGTGACGACGGCGAGGGCCCGACCGTGCTGCTGATCCACGGCGTGCCTGGGAGCGCGCGCGACTTCCGCTGGCTCGTCCCGATGATCGCACCGACGCTGCGTTGCGTGCGCATCGACCTGCCGGGCTATGGCGCCTCGCCACGCGAGACGGTCGCCAGCGCGGCGGTCTCTGAGCGCGTAGCGAGCTGCCGGGCGGTCCTCGACGCGCTGCAGATCGAGCGAGCCGTGGTGATCGGCCACTCGATGGGCGGACCCACGGCAGTCGAGCTCGCGCTGCACCATGCCGATCGGGTCCGCGCGCTTGTCCTGATCGCGTCGCCTGGGCGTGTGCCGCACCGCATGTTCCGCCGATTCCGGCCGGCGCGCCTGCAGCGCATCCTGACCATCCCTGGCGCGAGGCACCTGCTAATGCCGGCGCTGCGCAGCGGTTTCAAGCGAGCGGGCTTCTCTGCCTCCCTGACCGACGCGACGCTGCTGTACGCCACCGCCGACGCCGCCGCCCTCGACTTCGACCGGCACGCCGCCCACCTCGCCGAGCTCGCCAAGCGCGACCTGCCCTCCCTGGTCGCTTGGGCGACGGACGACCGGTTGATCGAGACCGCCATCCTCGACGAGCTCGCCGAGCTGGTGCCAACCGGACCGAGGCTGCGGTTCGACAGTGGCGGCCACAACATCCAGAAGACGCGGGCGACCGAGATAGGCGAAGCGCTCGCCACTTGGGTCGCGACGCTCGTGACGCTCGCGCCCGAAGGTGCATCGGGCTAGCGGACCCCGCGACGACCTGGTGCCTCCGGAAGACGACGAGACCACGCAACCAGTCGAGACAGCGCAACAAAACGAGGCGCCAATGGCCAGCGAGACCCTCACACTCGAATGCCGCCACTGCGAGGCCGGCAACCGCATTCCGGTCGAACGTGCCCTCAAGGACCTGCGCGCGATCCTCTGTGGACGCTGCGCTGGGCGGCTTCTGCGCGTCGACGGCGAGCGCCTCTCGGACCTCACAGATGACGACCTGGCCCATCCGTGGGACCGCGAGGCCCTCGCCAAGCTGCGCGCCGTGCCGATGGCCGACAAGCTGCTGTCGCGGGTCTTCTCGGGCACGCTCGACAAGGTCGCGCGGTTTCGCCACCTCGCCGGCGCGGTGCGGGTCTCCGATCAGCAGCTACCGACCCTGCATCGTCTCCACCTTGAGGCAGCGCATCGCCTCGACGTCGAGGCGCCGCCTCTCTTCGTGAGCCAGAGCCCGGTGCTCAACGCCTTCGCGGTCGGCGCGGGCACGCCGTTTGTGACGATCACATCGGCGCTGGTCGACAGCCTCGAGGACAGGGAGCTGGTGGCGGTCCTGGGCCATGAGCTCACCCACATCCGCCTCGGCCACACGCTCTATCGCACCTTGGCGTTGATCATGATCCAGGGCGGTCTGGGAGTCGCCGACCGCATGCTGGGCATCGCCGGGCTGCTGGCGACGCCCGTCAAGGTCGCCTTGATGCGCTGGTACCAGATGAGCGAGCTATCGGCGGACCGCGGTGGCCTGCTCGCCGTCGGTGACATCGACGTGCACGTGCGCACCGAGATGAAGCTCGCTGGCGGTACCAGCCGATTCGCCGCCGAGCTCGACCCACAGGCCTTCATCGATCAGGCCCGTGAGGCCGACGAGGCGCGTGATCAGGATGTCCTTCTGCACGTCATGGAGCTGCTCGACAGCTCCAACCGCAGTCATCCG
>CALGHC010000144.1 GCA_937915965.1 uncultured Myxococcales bacterium | reverse complement strand
GGCGTTGTTGCCCGGGACCTTGGCCACCAGCGTCCAGCCGCCGCCGCCGATCTCCATGTCGCAGTAGACCTGGAATGGCGCCTTGCCGCCTTCGCCATCGCCGTCGAGCCAGTAGATGCCCGAGTTGGCACCCGACGACTTGGCGAGGATGTCCTTGCAGCTGGCGGCCGGGTTGTCCTGGCTCCCGGGTGTGTCGATGAAGATCGGGAACCAGTCCTTGCCGTTGCAGATGCGCAGGACGCGGTCCTTGGGGCTCGCCCAGGCAAAGCCGAAGTGCGCCGCGTCGCAGCCCATCGGCGCGATGTTGGCGACCGGGAAGCGGAAGCCGCCCTCGAAGAGGAAGGTCTTGGTCGCCGACACCTTCACGGCCGACAGCGTCTTTACCGTCAGGCTCCAGGTCTTCAGCTGGCCGTCGTTGACCTGGCCGTCGCCCTTGGAGTCGAAGATGGTCAGCTCCCAGGTTCCCGCCGGGTTCTTGCCCTTCCAGATTGACAGGTCTCCTTTGTTAGGCTGCGCGGGCGGGAAGCTCACGCTCAGGTCATTGCCGGCGCCTTCCTTGGCGATCAGCACGTACGAGATCTTCTCGTCTGGGCTCTTGAGGGTGACGGTCAGCGCGCCGACATCGTTGGTGCCGGTGATCTCGATGTGGACGACCAGGTCCTGAACCGCGCCGACGTCGTCGATCTCGATCGCGCTGGTGACGCCATTGAGATCACCGTCCTTGATGGAGACCGGCGCGTCGATGGCGAAGACGTCCGTGTACTGATTCGTGAGCAGGCCGTTGGATATCGCCGCGAGGCCGTCGGCAGGCAGGTCGTTGGGGTCGAGGGTGGCAGCGCACTTCAGGGTGCCGTCGGCGTCGATGCCGACGACCGCCTGGCCCTCGGGACAAGCGCCCTTGGGCAGGGTCGGGCCGGTGAGCCCGCTGCCGTCGCCGACAAAGGCGCCCCCGGCGAACTGGGTGGCGCTGACGGTGGTGGCGTTGACCGTGGTCGAGTTGACGGTCTCGCCGTTGAAGGTCGCGGCGGTCACCTGTTCGGCCTGCAGGGCGTTCTTGCCGAGCTTGATGTCGCCGTCAAAGGTGATCTCGGCGAGCGAGACACAGCCCGTGCATTTCAGGTCGAGGGCCGACGTCGCGGCGCCACCCTTGGTGTCCGAGCCGGCGTAGGTGAAGCTGATCTTGGTGTCGTCGATGCTGGCGGCCTCAAGCTGCGCGCCGCCGACCGCGCCGCTGACCGTGTCGGCGGTGGTCGCGTGGCCGGCGAGCAGGGCGTACGGCACCGCGTAGAGGCGCGCCCGTGGCAGCTCGGGATCGTCGGAGACCTGGATGCCCAGCCACAGGGCGTCGTTCTTGGCGAGCGTCTCGATGGGCAGCGGCGCGGCGGGAACGCCGGCGCCGAGCACGGCGCCAAAGACGCCACCCTGGACGGCGAGCGCCGGGTGCACCTCGGTCCACAGGGCCTCGCCCTCTGCCGCCGCAGCGAAGAGGCGGAAGGTAAGCGGATACTTACCGTCCGCGACCGGGCCACCACCCGTGGTCCGCAGGGCGCCTTGTACGGGGATCAGGGGGGCGGCGCAGCCAGGGCAGCGTGCGCGGCGAGCACGGTGAGCGCAAAGGTGGCGGCAAAGGGCAGGGCGCGGCGGGCGGCGATCATGACAGACCTCGAATTGCGAGACGGAGCCGCGGCACAGGGACCGGAATTCGGTGGGTCGCGGGGGAGCCACAATACGCCGATGGCGGGTCGGGCGACAACAGGGAACTCGCGGCGTTGGCACGCTGTGCCCGTGTCATCCGGATCACCTGACCGTGCCGTCCAGATCACCTGACCGTGCCACCCGAATCGCCTAGAAGACAGCTGCCGGCGGTGGCGGCACCATCAGTCCGACGCCACCGGCGGTGCCGGCGAGCGTGCCAGTGAAGAGGCAGCCCTGCGCGCCGGGTGTGGGTTCGCCTTCGATCGCCAGACCGTACAGCCCGCCCTGCGCGATTGATCCGGTGAGCTCCACCCCAGCGCTGATCCGCACCAGGAAGCCCGCTCGTGGGTTGCCGTTGAGGAGGACGCGGTCGACCGTGACCTGCGTCGCGTCGTCAAGCACCAGGCCGTCGGCGAGCGAGATGAACTCGCCGGAGCCGCGGCCGCGTGCGTCGCTGGCGGGATAGGTCGCATCGGCGGTGTCGTTCACGACGGTGTCGACGATCGAGGCGCCGCCGAGGTGAATGGTGACGCCGGACGAGTGGTTGCCGTCAAAGGTGCACGCGCGCAGGTCGACCGGGCCCGCGCTGTCCTCGACGAAGATGCCGTTGCCGAAGCGGCCCTGGGCGTCCGAGACCGTCGCCGCGACCCGCACTCCGACCAGACGCAGGAGCTTCGTGTCTTGGGCGGACAGCCCCACCTCGCGGTTGGCGACCATCTGTACCCCCTGCGCAATCAGCGTGACCGGCCCCTCTACCGTGACGGCGCGGCCAAAGGCGCTGGCGTTGGCGGAGGCGGTCGTCCGATCGACCAGCACGCCAACGAGACGCAGCGTCGTGCCGTCGTCCGTCGCGACGATGCCGACCTCGCGGTTGGTCGAGATCCGCGCGCCCTCTGCGTGGAACTCGCCTCCCTCGTGGACCGCCACGCCACGGCCGAACGCGCCATCCGAAAGCTGTGGCAGCGTGCCGTCGACGATAAAAGCGCGCGCGACAAGCCGCGAGCCGCTGTCGACCACCAGCGCGCCGACCTCGCGGTTCCCTGACAAGCGCGCGTCGGTCAGCGCGACCTGGGCGGTGTTGGCGACGAAGACGCCGCGTCCGAACTCGTCGTCGCTGGCGCGCGGACCGGTGGCGTCGATCAGCAGGTGATGCGCCTCGACACGCGTACCCGGGTCCATCGCCGACAGCCCGACCTCGCGGTTGCCCGTCAGGCGCGCCCCGACAAGCTGCATGACCGCGCCGCCCGAAGCAGCGGCGCCGTTGCCCTGGCTGCTGCCCGAGTCGCGCGGCAGGGTGTCGTCGATGAGCAACTGGGTCGCTGAGACCTGGGTCTTCTCGCCGTCGACAAAGAGGCCGATGTCGCGGTTGGCCGAGAGGCGCAGCTGCTTGAACGAAGCCGCCGCCTGCTGCGCGACGGCGACGCCGAGGCCGTAGTTGCCGCTCTCCTGCTGGGCCTTGGTGTGGTCGATCAATACAGCCGTCGCCGCCAGGGTCGTGCCGGCGCCGTAGATGCCGATGCCCGTCTCGTGGTTGGCAGAGAGGCGGACCGCGCGCAGCTCGACGCGGCCGCCGTCCTTTGCGGCGACGCCGTTGCCAGCGAAAAAGTCGACCTGCCGCGGCCGGGTGGCGTCGATGAGCGTGGACTGTGCCCGGGCGCGGCTGCCGACGTCGGCGGCTGCCAGTCCTCGCTGGTGGTTGCCGTAGAGCCGCGACGCGGAGAGGTCGATCAGCGCTCCGGCGCTCACGGCGATGCCCATGCCACCTTGGCTGTCCTTCATGCGCGGCAGCGTGCCGTCGACGAGGATCCGCGTCGCCTTGGTCTCGCAGCCCGATCCCACCAGCGCCATCCCCGTTTCACGGTTGCGCGAGATGCGCGCGTCGGTCAACGACAGGCATGCACCGTACTGCACAGCGACGCCGCCGCCGCCGTCACCTTCGCCTGGCGGCGGTTTGGAGCCCTCGATCAGGACCGAAGCCAGCTCGACCTTGACCGCGGCGCCGACCGCGACGAGGCCAGCGATGCGCACGTCTCTGACCCACAGATGATGCAACTTCGTCGGAGCCGCTGACGTCACGATGATGCCGTTGCCCGGACCCGCGAGCCGCATGCCGCCGACCTCGATCGCACCGGCGTCGCCGCCCGACACGCCCAGGACCGCCACACCGCTCTCGCCCTTCACCGTCACCATCGCCGCGCAGCGGCCGCGCAGCTGGACTGGCTTGGCCACGGACAGCGACTCGCCGTAGATGCCCGCTGCGACCGCGACGGTACCGCCCGGCGCGACCAGAGCGAGCCCCTTGGTGATCGTCTTCACTGGGTTCGATCGCGTGCCGAGCGCGCCATCGCTGCCTTGGGCGGCGTCGACGAAGACGACCGTTGGGCCGTCGACCAGGCTCGCGTCGCCATAGGCGTCGTCGCCACAATCCGCTGGGTCCGCCTTGCACTGCGGCAGCTCGCCGTCGTCCAGCACGGCGGCGGTGTCGACGACAAAGCCGGGCGGGCAGTAACGCGACGGCCACGGCACGCCGACCGACACGCAGGTCGGCGACGCCGGCAGGGCGCCGTCGGGGCCGCGCTTGCATATCTGGCTCTCGGCGGCGCTGCAAAACCGCGGCTCGCCGTCCGGGTCGTCGCGGCAGAAGAACGTGTCCTCGACCGCGGGCAGGGCGACCAGCGGCGGCACGCCAGCGGGGATGCTGTCGGCCAGCGGCGGCACAGGTGGCAAGGTCTCGGCGTCGCCATTCCAGTCCTTGGGCACGCCGCTGCCAGGGAAGGAGCCGGCCGGCACGCACGCCGTGGCGTCGTCGCCATCGGGGAACATGCCCGCGTCGCAGCCCGCGCCTGTGCCAAGCTCGTCGGCCGAACAAGAGCGTCCGATCAGCGCGCAGCCGCCGTCTTCGCCGGCCTGGGACGCGTCGCAAGCGCTGCCGTCGGCGCGGCTTTGGTCCCAGCACCAGCGCGGCACGCAGGCCCCAGGGTTCGTGAACACGACATCGGCACATTCCGGCGGACCCACCGCGAGGCAGGCGTTGTCGGCGTAGTTGTAGAAGTGTCCTGGCGGGCAGCAGACGCCGTCGGCGCGGCGTTGGACGTCGTCGCAGGTGATGACGGCGTCGGCAGCCTCGACGGTGTCGGGGTCGGAGCAGGCGACCGGCAGGGCCAACGTGAGGGCGAGGGCGAGGGCGAGGGCGAGGGCGAGGGCGAGGGCGAGTCGCAGGCAGGCGGTCGCGCACGTCAGGGTGCTCGAGGCGCCGCAGGATCGGGACCAGCGCGGTGTCATCGCTTTGCCTCCTGCGTCGGGTGGGGGCGGGTGCGGCGGCGCGGGCCGGCGGTTTGGCTTCGGAGCGACGAGGTGAAGGCCATCATCGATCGAACGGAGCGGGACCTCAAGGGCTGGGTTGGGCGGGGATTCTGCCCCCGGCGGCTGAAGCCGCGGGCCATTTCTGCGAAGCCCGGCC
>CALGHC010000143.1 GCA_937915965.1 uncultured Myxococcales bacterium | reverse complement strand
CTCGTCACCCACCTCGTCGAGTCGGGGCGCATCGCCTCGCCGGGCCGCATCGCCGCAGCGCTGCTCTTCACCACACAGTCGACGATTGACACCACGGTCGCCATCGCCAAGAAGATCCGCTCGATGAAGTTCGCCTATCACGACAACGGCGGCTGCGAGACGCCGGCGGACGTCTCCTGGCAGCGGTGCGAGGGGCGTTTTGACGCTTGGGACTTCCGCCACGACGCGCTTTATGTGACCGAAGGCGAGGCGGAACCCCAGCAGGGCTACACGCTGGGGGTGACGACCTGGCTGCCCAAGGCGGGCAAAGGGCCATTTCCCACCATCGTCTTCGGCCACGGCCTCACCGGCGATCGCTATCAGGCCGGCGAGCTCGCCGAGCTCGCGACCTCGGCCGGCTACGCGGTTGTCGCCATCGACGCGGTCAAGCACGGCGCGCATCCTGATCACCCCAGCAGTTCGGCGAGCTTGCCGGTGCTGCTCGCCTTCTTCGGCATCTCGTTGGACCTCAGCGACGCGCTCGACACCCGCAAGCTGCGCGACAACTGGCGGCAGTCGACCTTCGACCAGCTGCAGCTCGTCGAGACGCTGCGGCCCGGTGTCGACGTCGATCTCGATGGCACCGCCGATGTGGGCCTCGACAACCTGGTCTGGGTGGGCGTCAGCCTGGGCGGGGTGATGTCTGCGGCGTTCCTCGCCCTCGTGCCCGAGGCCGACGTCGGCGTCGCCATCGTGCCCGGCGCGCGGGTCTTCGACATCGTCCAGCACGGCGAACAGTTCGCGCCCATCGTCGGAATCATGCGCGGCGAATCCAGCAACGGTCAGGTCGCGCGCTTCTTCCCGCTGCTGCAGACCGCGGTCGATCGGGGCGATGCCGGCGTGTGGACGCGTCATGTGGTGCACGAGCGGCTGCCCGGCTTCGACAGTGGCCGGCCACAGGTGTTGGTGCAGATGGCGGTCGACGATGAGATTATCCCCACTACCTGCAACCTCTACTTTGCCCGCGGCCTGCGCATCGACCACGTCGGCCCGGCGCTGCTGCCGGTCGGTGTCGTCGCGCACGTCGCCGAGCTACCGCTCGGCGCCAACGTCGATGCGCAGCACACCGCTGGCCTCTTCCAGTTCGACGTGGTGGTCCAAGGGGACGGCACGCTGAAGAAGGCCGGCCACGGCAACGTGCCGGCCAATCAGGTCGCGACGGTGCAGACGATGCACTTTGTCGACAGCTTCTTCGTCAACGGCTTGAGCGAGCTGATCGACCCCTACGTGACGCTTGGCCTGAAGCCCGCCGCGCCGTGAGCCAGCTGCGCTCTGGGCCGGCAGCCAACCGGCACACGTCTCGCGACCGTCAGCGCGCCCGACCAGGCGGCAGACGACAGACAAAGGGCCTCGCCAGGTTGCAGGCTGTGTCGTACCAGCGACCTCGTCTTCCTTCCGACATGGCGGCGCAGTCCTCGCCACATGCGTTGTTGTCGGGTTGGTCGCGCTTCCAGTAGACGAAGTCGACCGCGGTGCCGTCGACCCACTCGAAGTGATTCTCGCGGCCGCGGTCGTGCAGGCCGATCCACAGCCGGCTCAGGTCGCGCTCTTCAGCGGCATCGTAGACCGCCCGGGCCTGGTACTTCGTGTCGAAACGCGCGAGGTGCGCGCCCATCGCCTGACAATAGGCCTCGGCGTCCGGCCAGGACCGCTCGAACGCACAGAAAGCAAAGGTCGCGCCCTCCAGCGCTTCGCTGGGGCAGGGGCACGCCGGTCCGTCATCGACGTCGCCAGAACAGTCGTTGTCGATGCCATCGCACAGCTCCGCGGCACCGGGACGGATCGTCGGGTCGCCGTCGTCGCAGTCCATGCAGCCAGCGCCGTCGCCATCGGCGTCGCGTTCGGCGTCACCGTCGAGACAACCAAGCTCCTTGGTGACCCGGGCCGCGCGGTTGGCGCCGAACTTCAGCAGCTCGCGGCGCTTGGTCGCGATGACCTCGGCTGTGTTGGGCTGCGCGGCCTCGTCCGGGGCGAGGCCGGCGCCGTCCAGTTTCGCCCACAGCGCGTTGGCCTGGGCGGGCACGTCGGCTTGCGTGAACGCGGCGACCATGTCGCGAACCGCCCGCGCATAATCGAGGCGGCAAGCCCGGTCGCCCATGCACGCCCGGGCGAGGGCGGTCTCGTGGCCGGTGAACACCGGCAGGTCCGTGGAGAGCGAACGGTCGAGACCCCAGGGGATCAGCAGCCAGACGCGCCGGCTGCCGTCGCGGGCCAGCGCGTAGTTGTGCGCGTGGCGGTAGCCGTCGAAGTCCCCGACGATCGTCGTCATCGCCAAGAAACGCAGGACCGCGGCCCGGTCGAAGCGCGGGCCGTAGTCGCTGAAGACGGCCGTCACGCCGCTCGGCATGCGGGCCACCAGCTGTTCGAGCGCGGCGCGCTGGGTCGCCTCGCCGGCGTCCTGATCGAAGCGCCAGACGTGGTCCGCTTCGAGGTCACAGCCGTAGTCGCCCTCAAAGACCGCACCGTCGCTGCCGCCGAGGTGCCTGACCAGGAAGTCGTCGTCGATCGACTCGACCGCCAGGTAGAGCGACGGCGGCCGCTCGTTGATGGTGAGGAGGATGTAGGCCGTCCTCGGCGCGGGCAGGCCCACATGGCGAAACAGGCGATAGGCCAGCGTCTCGCGCACCTGGGTCGGGTCTTCGACCATGGCGTTGAGCACCAGGCGTCGTTGGCCGCGCCAGCGGCGGCCCGGGACGTGTCTGTTGATATCGACGACCAGGGACGGCTTGCCGCTGATGCCTCGCATCGACCGATGTCCCTTGAGCCGAACCGCGACGTTGGCCACCGTCTCGGTGCCGACGACGAGGTTCGCCCGCGCGAACCGACGCGGGCGATGTTCCAGGTTCGCGGCAGCCTCGTCGTCCAGCACCAGTCGCAGGGGGTGCAGCTCGCCCGAGCCAAAGAAGGCATCTGCCGCTGCGTCACTCGTGGCCGCGTTCTTCGCTTCTGCAGAGCCGCTCGTGCGCTTGTACCTGCCCGCCTGGGCAGGCGCGGGGGCAACCCCAGCAGGCGAGAGCGCCGAGCCGGCGAGCGAGGCAGGCGCCTCGGCCGGTGGGCGCGCGCATCCCAGACATGCGCCACCAATCAATGCCGTGGCCAGGAGCCACGTTGAAGACGCCGACGGAGCGCGCTTCGCCAGCGTCGGCGTCCTGGTCGCTTTGTCGTCGCCTTGGCTGCCGTGCTGGCGCGGGCAGGGGATCGGCCGATTCGGTTGCATCGTTTGGCTCCGCCGACCTCATTACGACGACAACAAAAGGACCCGGCCCAAGTCCGTTCGTCATCCCGTTCCGTTCGTCATCCAGTTCCGTTCGTCATCCAGTTCCGTTCGTCATCCAGTTCCGTTCGTCATCCAATCCAAACGGGTCGCAATCATGGTCCTCGGCCCGGGTCGTCACCTTGGCGATATGGGCTCTCTTTCGTGAGGAAATCACGCTGTGTTTCGATGATCCTTCGCTCGTTGTCGGTGAAGTCCGCGACCGCGGCTCGCAGGCCGGGATGAGCGATGAAATGGGCCGATCTGGTCTGCACCGGCAGGTAGCCGCGGGCGATCTTGTGATCGCCCTGCGCGCCGGCCTCGACGCGCGCCAGACCGCGCTCGATCGCGACCTCGATCGCTTGGTGATAGCACAACTCGAAATGAAGGAACGGCACGTCTTCGCTGCAGCCCCAGTAGCGGCCGTAGATCGCGTCCGCGCCCATGAGGTTGAGGGCGCCCGCGATCGGTCGGCCGTCGCGGCTCGCGAGGATCAGCACCACCTTGTTGGCCATGCGCTCGCCGATCAGGCGGAAGAAGGCGCGGTTGAGGTAGGCGTGCCCCCATTTGCGCTCTCCCGTGTCCTGATAGAAGGCGAAGAAGGCGTCCCAGTGCGCCTCGGTGATGGTCTCGCCGCTCAGGCGCTCGATGACCAGGCCGGCGGCCGCGACCGCCCTGCGCTCGCGGTTGATGGCCTTGCGTTTGCGCGCGGTGAGCGCCGCGAGGAAGTCGTGGAAGCCCCGGTAGCCGTCGTTGTGCCAGTGGTACTGCAAGCCGGCGCGTGACACGAAGCCTGCGGCCCGCAGCGCCTCGTCGTCGTCCTGCGAGATGAAGTTGACGTGCGCGGAGCTGAGGCCGGCGTCGCGTGTCAGCCCCGCCAGGGCCAGCCCGAGCTGTCGTCTGAGACCGGCCGCCACGTCACCCGCCAGGTCGCCGCGCACCAGCAGCCTGGGTCCGGTCACCGGTGTGAACGGCACGGCGCATAGCAACTTGGGGTAGTAGCGCCCGCCGGCGCGCTCGTAGGCGTCGGCCCAACCGTGGTCGAAGACGTACTCGCCCATCGAGTGGCCTTTGACGTACACGGGCGCGCACGCACGCAGTCCGCCGTCGGCGTCTCTGATAAGAACGTGGCGCGGCGCCCAGCCGGTCGCGTCGGTCGCAGCGCCCGACTCCTCGAGGCAGCGCAGGAAGTCGAAACCGACAAAGGGGTTCTCGACCCCCGCGCAGGCGTCCCAGGCGGCCCGGCCGATCTCGGTCACGCTCTCGGCGAGCTCGACGGTCGCGGCGGAGCTGGGGTCAGTCATGGGAGGCCGTTTGATGCGATGCTTCGAGAGGGGCGGCGCGAGGGGCGGGCGGAGCTGGCCGCAGCGCCGTATTGTAACTCGCCGGGACTGGTTGGGTACCAAAGCGGGCCACAAGAGGTGGAATTGGCTGGCGGATGCGAATCATCGTGCCCGGGTTGCGCCCACCCGCGCGCTCCGCCACGCTCTCGCCAGCTCGCGCGTCACGACAATTCGCGCGTCACCAACGCGCCGAGGGACACATGGCTGCGCCGACGCCCGACGGACAATTGGATGCGAGCGCCCTCGACCGTGTCGCCGTCGCGCTGGCCGCGCAGGTCGCGTGCCTCGCCTATGCCACCATGCTGATCGCTTCCGCCGGCGAACCCTACCGCGGCGGACCACCGGGCGGACCACCGGGCTACTTCTCCCGCATCGCTCTGGCGGGCGCTGCCGGTGTGCTGGCCGCGCTCGTGTTGACCATCGCCGGCCGCCGAGGCGTCGTCCCCGCAGGCCTGGCGACCGCGCTGTTCCGCCTCTGGCCGGTGTCCGTCTTGATCGCAGCCCTCGCGACCTGGACGTGG
>CALGHC010000142.1 GCA_937915965.1 uncultured Myxococcales bacterium | reverse complement strand
GCGCAACCCACCGCAGCGGACCTCCCGGGCGGCAGCGGTGGCATCGCGACCGCTGCCAGGCCCGATGGGTTCCGCTACCACGTCGTCAAGAACATGTGGGTCGAGGACCTCTCGGGCACCTACCTGTACGTCAAGCGGGACAAGGCGTCCAAGACCTCCAAGGCGTTGCCCGTCCCAGAGGACCAGGCGCTGCTGGCCGCGTGCATCGTCGAAGGCCGCCTGGAGGACCTGGCCCGCGGCGCGCGGGTCACCGTCAAGTTCGATCCGAAGGGGGCTGTGCGCCCTGTGATCACGATCGTCAAGGCGCCACAGATCGAGGTCATCGACGCCAAGGTGATGCTGATCGGCGGGCCCAAGCTCTATATCTTCATGCCAGACGGCAGCAAACGCGGCTTCGAGATCGAGGGGACCTACCGCGATTGGGACGATGTCGTCGTCAACGGCGTCGCCGAAGACCTCGTGCCCGGCGCTCGCGTCGAGGTGCGGTACGACGAGAGTGGTCGCGAGCCCCTGCGGGTCAAGCTGATCAATCCAATCGACCGGTCGACCGGCGCCGGTGACGCGGCCGGCGGCGACAAGGGCTGCGGCTGCGCCACGCACGGCGGCGGGGGCCGATTGCCCACGGGCGGCGCGATGGTCGTTGTTTTGCTGGTCGCTGCCGTCTGGTCGCGACGACGCCTGACCAACTGAAGCAGAAGCGCGGGAAGCGGACGGCCCCGGGGGCCGCGCCGTGGCGCCGGAATGGTTCGCAGCGCCCCACCGCGCTTGACAGCCGCGGGCCCCGCGCACAGGCTTCGTGCCAGCGATCATGCGGCGGCACGCCACCTCAGGCGACGACGCCTGTCTAGAGCGGAGCGACGTCCATGTCCCGTGATTCCGAGTTCGAAGCCCTGGTCAAGACCATCGCCGAGCGCGTCCACGCCGAGCTCGGCCGCCAGGCGGCTCCGGCGGCAGCGGCGCCGTCGAACGTCACGCCCATCGGCCGGCACCACAACAGCCCGCACGCCCACGACGCGACGACGCGGTCGGTGACGTCGAAGACTCCCTGCAAGGCGGGCAAACGAGATTGTATCGGTTGTGGCTGGTCCGTCTCGCGCCGCCCCGACGACGTGCGCAAGGTGATCGACATCGGCGCCGCCCGGATCTCGGCCAAGGCCGACATCGATGGCGACTCGGTGCGCGCTGATCTCGCGCCGTACATCGACCACACCCTGC
>CALGHC010000141.1 GCA_937915965.1 uncultured Myxococcales bacterium | reverse complement strand
GTCGCGACCCTGGTCCTCGCCGTCGATATCGATGGCGGCCTGCGTCCCGGCTACCAGCTCAAGCTCAACACCTACGACCTGAGCGTCGACATCGAGCTGGCCGACGCGATCAGACGGCTTCGCTTCGAGCACCCCCAGGTGCGCGCCCTGGTCGTGACCAGCGGCCAGGATCGTGTCTTCAGCGCGGGCGCCAACATCCGCATGCTCGCGGCCTCGGCGCACGGCTTCAAGGTCAACTTCTGCAAGTTCACCAACGAGACCCGCTGCGAGATCGAGGACATGGCGGCGCACAGCGGGGTGCGCTCGATCGCCGCCGTCAACGGCATCTGCGCGGGCGGTGGCTATGAGCTGGCGCTGGCGTGCGACCGCATCTTCCTGGTGGACGACGGCAGCTCGGCGGTCTCGCTGCCCGAGGTGCCCCTGCTGGGTGTGCTACCGGGTACCGGCGGCCTGACCCGGCTGGTGGACAAGCGCAAGATCCGCCGCGACCACGCCGACCTCTTCTGCACCAAGGCCGAGGGCTATCGACTCAAGGACGCCCTGCCGCTGCGACTGGTCGACGGCGGCTGGACTCGCTCTCAGTGGCACGAACGTGTCGCCGATCAGGCCGCCGCGATGGTCGCCGAGGCAGGTGGTCCCGGCGACGAGCGAGGTGTCGCGTTGCCGCCTCTCGTTCGGACCTGGGGCAAGGACGACGACGTGATCGAGCTCACCTACGGCGGCGCCGACGATGGCTACGTGCGCGTGCGCATCGACGCTGCGGCCCGCGTCGCGACGTTGGTGGTGGGTGGCCCGAAGACGACACCGCCCCGCGACGGCGCGGCCCTGCGCGCCGTGGGCGTCGACGCCTGGGCGTTCGCCGCTTTCCGCCAACTCGACGACGCCCTGCTCGAGCTGCGGTTCAACCATCCGACGGTCGGCCTGTTGCTGCTCGAGACCGAGGGCGACTCCCAAGCGGTGATCGCCTGGGACGCCGCGATCGCCGAGCTGCGCGCGGCTGGCGACTGGTTCGCTCGCGAGATCCAGCTCTTTCAGGGGCGCACCTGCCGACGCCTCGACAACATGGCCCGGTCGATGTTCGCCTTGATCCAGCCCGGCTCTTGTTTTGCCGGCAGCCTCTTGGAGCTCGCCCTCGCGGCCGACCGGTCGTACATGCTCGACGACCCCGACCGCGACAACACCGTCGCGGTCGGACCGGCCAACGCTGGACCGATGCCAACCTGGAATGGGCTGACTCGACTCGCGGTTCGCTTCCTCGGCGACCCGGCCGCCGCAGCCGCCGCGCTCGCCGTCGCCGAGCCGATCGGGCCCGAGCGCGCCATCGAGCTCGGCCTGGTGACCCGCGCGCCCGACGACCTGGATTGGGATGACGAGGTGCGCATGGCGATCGAGGAGCGGGTGAGCTTGTCGCCCGACGCCTTGACCGGCATGGAGCAGAACCTGCGCTTTGCTGGCGCCGAGACCTGCGAGACGAAGGTTTTTGGTCGGCTGAGCGCGTGGCAGAACTGGATCTTCATCCGCCCCAACGCCACCGGCGAGAGCGGCGGGCTGACCCGCTATGGCGACCCCCAGGCGGCGGTCTTTGACTGGCGACGTACTTGAAGCCAACCGGCGCGACCCGGCAGCAGCGACGACGGAGAGATGAATCATGAGCACCATCGACTACAACAGCTCCATCCCCAACAACGTCAACCTCGACAGCGACCGGCGGCTGCAGCGTGCGCTTGAGCGCTGGCAGCCGGGGTATCTGCAGTGGTGGCAGGAGATGGGCCCCGATGGCTTCCAGGCCCGCGACATCTACCTGCGCACGGCGATATCTGCCGACTCCGACGGCTGGGCGCACTTCGACTACGTCAAGATGCCCGACTACCGTTGGGGCATCTTCCTCGCCGATCCCGAAGCGGGCCGCACGATCCCCGGCGGCGACCACGCCGGCAAGCCGGTCTGGCAGGAGGTCCCGGGCGAACACCGCACGGCGCTGCGGCGCATCATCGTCACCCAAGGTGACACCGAGCCGGCCAGCGTCGAGCAGCAGCGGCAGCTCGGCAAGACGGCGCCGAGCCTCTACGATCTCCGCAACCTCTTCCAGGTCAACGTCGAGGAGGGGCGGCACCTGTGGGCGATGGTCTACCTGCTGCACAGCTACTTCGGCAAAGAGGGGCGTGACGAAGCCGACGAGCTGCTCGCGCGTCGCTCGGGTGACGCCGATAAGCCGCGGATCCTCGACGCGTTCAACCAGCCTTGCGACGACTGGTTGTCGTTCTTCTGTTTCACCATGTTCGCCGATCGCGACGGCAAGTATCAGCTCGCGGCGCTCGCCGAGTCCGGCTTCGACCCCCTCTCGCGCACCTGTCGTTTCATGCTGACCGAAGAGGCGCATCACATGTTCGTCGGCGACACGGGGCTGGAACGCATCATCCGCCGTGGTGCCGAGCTGACCGTCCTCGACCCGAACGGCGACGCCCGCGCCCAGGGGGGCATCGACCTGCCGACGATCCAGCGCTTCATCAACTACTGGCTGAGCTACTGCCTCGACCTGTTCGGATCGGAGGTCTCGACCAACGCCGGCGACTGGTTCGGCGCCGGGCTCAAGGGCCGGTTTGGCGAGGCCCGCCGCTACGACGAACACAGCGCCCTCGACCAGGCCAAGACGCTGACCTTCGTCGAGGGTGACCGTCTCGTCGAGCGCGAGGTGCCGCTTCGCTCGGCGATGAACGAGGTGCTGCGCGACGACTACTACGCCGAGTGCGAGAACGCGGTGCGCCGCTGGAACAAGACCATCGCCGCGGCCGGCCTCAGCTTCGAGTTGACCGTGCCGCACCGACGCTTTCACCGCCGCCAGGGCCTGTACGCTGGCGCCTTCTTTGACCCCGCCGGCGCTCGAATCGACGAGGCCACCTTCGAGGCACAGCGAGGCGAGTGGTTGTTCACCGACGCAGACAAGGCCTACGTCAATGGGCTGATGACGCCGGTGCACGAGGCGGGCAAGATGGCCCATTGGATCGCGCCGCCGCGCCGGGGTATCAATGGGATGCCTTTCGAGTTCGAGTACGTGCGCTTTGACTGAGGCCGAGGCCGCTGCGCACCGCCAGAGCGCCTGCGCGCCTGCGCGCCTGCGAGCCCGCTCGCCCGCCCACTCGCTCGCCCGATTGCT
>CALGHC010000140.1 GCA_937915965.1 uncultured Myxococcales bacterium | reverse complement strand
TGACAGAGAGGCTGACAGAGGCGCTACTTCAGATGGGTCGCATTAGCCAGGCGGCCACAGCATGGCAATTCGGCCTCGGTGGGGCTGGGGCCAGGGCTGCCGTCCGCGGCCAGCAGCCCCTGGACGCGACCCTTGACCTCGTCGACAAAGGCCTGCACCGACGCCTTGAGGGTGTCGTCGCCGGCGCCGGCGAGCGAGGCGTGCACCACGACCGTGTCGGCCATCTGGCCCTTGCCGCGGCAGACCGACCAGGCCAGCGTGTTGGGGCAGCCCTCGAGTTCGAAGCGGATGCCGCCGTCGATGGAGGCGCTGCGGACGCGCAGGTCGCCCCACAGACACTGCGCGCTGCGGGCACCGCCGCACGCGATGCGGCTGTCCACCTCGTGGCGAAGATCGGCGAGGGCGGCCACGGTCACACGTTCGCGCAGGGTCGACTCGTCCACTGCGAGGTCCAGCCAGTTGGTGATCTCCATTTCTGCTCCTCCGGTGCACGACCCGGGCAATGCGCAAGCACGCGCCCTCAGGGAATGCGCAAGCGCGCGCCGCTGAGCGCCGCTGAGTGCCAGACGGCGCCACGTTGACATGCAAGGCGCGACCGCGCGCAGCGGATCGTTTTTTTTTCGACGCCGGCAGTCATTCGACTCCGAATCTGTGCGTAGATTCGGGAACGCGAGCCAGTCTAGACCGCCGCCGCGCGGATCGCTGCGGCTCAGGGTCTCGCTGCAGCTCAAGGTCTCGTGGGGGCCTCGACGTCCCCCGACCCGACACCCAACAAGCCGGCGAGGTGGCCAGCGGCCGAGGTATGCAGGGGATCGGCCTCGAGCGTCGCGGCGAGGGCACGAACGGCGCCGACCAGATCGCCCTGGTACAAGGCGAGGCGACCACGAAGATAGGTCGCCAGGCCGGCGGCGGGACCATCGCTGACGGCCGGGAACCGCCGCCACGGGTCGCGAACCAGGAGCGCCGCAGGCAACGCGGCCAAGGCGCCTTGCAGGGCGTCGAGGCTGCGGGCGAGCTCCGCCGGTTCGGCCAGGCGCCACCAGGTGCGGGCGAGGTCAGCGAGCCAGACAACCCTGGCCGCGGGCTCGAGCGCCGCCTGTGGCTCCAACGCGGCGACGAGGGTGCGCAGGAAGGTCGCGTCAGGACGGTGCCAGACGCTCGCCAGCCGGCGCAGCCGCAGCGCCTCGGCCGTCGCAGCTTGGCGCAGGGCGGCGGGATCAAGCGCGCCGGCGGCATACAGCCGGCGGTGGAGCGCGGCCTTGCCACCGCCCATCGGGTCGCCAGCCGCGGCGATCAGAAGCTCCAGCGCCGGTCCGTCGGTGGTCGGGGTGACAGCGTCGGCCAGCCGCGCCTCCTGCAGGCTCGCCCGAACCGCACGAGCTGTCGACGTGGCGGCGTGATCGGCCCGATCGCCGATGTCGACCAGGGCGTCGATCCGTGCGGCGGGGATGGCGGTGGCGGCGACCCCATGCAAAAAGAGGCGGCCGCGGCCGACTGGCAGCCGATGCTCGTCGAGAACGTCGAATAGACGCGCGCCGGCGCCGACGAAGAACGCCTTCGGCGCCTGGAGCTCAAGCAGCGGTCGGTCGTCGCGATTGAGTGGTTCGACCGGCGGCAAAAAGAGCGCCGTTCGCGCAGATGAGGCGACCTGCAAGTCCAAGATGTCGAGAAGGTCGCCGACAAACACCCCGTGCGCGCGGTCCTGCAGCCGCGCGCGCACGGCGGGTATGGCGAGCTTGGCAGTCAGCACGGCCGCGTCGAGATGCAGCTCCTGCTGGCTACCGACGAGCAGGACATCGGCAGGTCCGGCGCGCCACACGCTGACGTGGGGAAAGACGCTGTGGAAGGTGCGCACCACCATCGCCGCGATGTCGTCGTCGATCTCGTAGGTCTGCAGCCACTGGACCATGAGACCGTCGGCGCGCAGACGCGAGCGCACAGTCTGAAAGAAGCGCTGGGTGTAGAGGTTGCCGATGCCGGCTACCCAAGGGTTCGACGGCTCGCTGACGACGACATCCCAGCGCGCCGCCGGCGCGAGCTCGAAGGCCTCGCGGGCGTCCATCCGGTGCAGATGCAGCCGCGGGTGATCCAAGACAGCGCCGGTGATGTCGTCGAAGAAGCGCGCGGCCTCGATCACCGCTGACTCGATCTCGAGCACGTCAAGCTGCAGGTCGGGCCAATCCAGGGCCGCCGCTGCCGACACGCCGCTGGCCAGACCGATCAGAGCCATGCGTGCGGGGCGCTCGCTCGGATGCAGGAGCATACCCAGGTGACCCAGCCAGATCTGGGTGGACATGTCCTGATGGCTGGAGGCCTCCGGCTTGCCATTCGAGCTGAGGTAGCGGGTGCCATCGTTTGGGTCGCGCATCACAGCGATCGTCGCGTTCGAGCCATCGGCAGTGAACAGCAACTCGAAGTGCTGCATCGACGCGCGCGCGTCGACGAAAGATGCTGCGACCGGGGTCCGGCGGCGGTACAAGCCCGCGTTGAGCATGCGCTCGTCAAGGGGGGCACCAGCGACCAGCAAGGCGACGAGGGTGACGGGCACGGCCACCAGGACCAGCCTGCGTAGCCTGCGCCAGCCAGGCCGATGATCGGCGGCGACGAGGACCAGCGCCGCGAGCGCCGAGATCGAGATCGCCACGCGCAGGGTGCCGCTCAAGCCAAGGATGGGCATCAGGACCAGCCCGGCGAGGGCGGCGCCTACGATCGTGCCGGTGGTGTTGACAGAGAAGACCATACCGACGCGCTGGCCGAGGCGAGAGAGGTCGTCGACGCACGCGGCGGTGGCGAGCGGCAAGGAGGCGCCGATGAGGACGGTCGGCACGAGCATCAGGGCGCCGCTCATCGCGACCTTGAGGCCGAGGTACAGACCGAAGGCCCCCGAGGTGTGGGCGAGCCCGGTGGCGAGCAGGTGGAAGGTCCAGGGAAGCCGATCGTAGAGAGGCAGCATCGCGACGACGCTGACGAACACGCCGACCTCGACGGCGGCCAGCGCCCGGGTCGGGTCGAAGCCCCCGCGCAGCAATCGGCCGGCCAGCAGCGAACCCAGGGCGATGCCCGCGATGAACGTGGTGAGCATCAACGCGAAGCTGTAGGTCGAGCTACCCAGCGCCAAGGACAACATGCGGACCCAGGCGAGCTCGTAGATCAT
>CALGHC010000139.1 GCA_937915965.1 uncultured Myxococcales bacterium | reverse complement strand
CAGGCCGCCCTGGCGCGGGCGCGCGCCGAGGCACGCGCGGCCGGAGTGGACCCGGACGGCGAGGCGTAGCGCGGCGCTGGTCGAGCTGCTGGTCGAGCTGCTGGTCGAACTACCCGGCGCCCTGGCCTTCGTGGAAGAGCGCGCCCTCGCTCGCCATCCCCACCAGCATCGCGCACGGCTTGAAGCGTCGACCGCAGCGCGATTCGAGCGCTGTGAGCCGGGTGACGATGTTCTGTGCGCCAAACCGATCGACGTAGCGGAAGGGTCCGCCTTCGAATGGCGGAAAGCCGATGCCCATCACGGCGCCGAGGTCGCCGGCCATCGGCTCAAAGAGGATACCCTCTTCGAGGCAGGTGACCGCTTCGTTGACGAGGGCGAGGACCATGCGCTCACCCATCTCTCCCAGATTGGGCTTGCGCGTGTGCTTGCCGTTGGGCAGGTGGTCGTAGATCGTCTCGTCGACGAGCTTCTTGCCACGCTCGATCGTCGATTTGCCGTTCTCGTAGAGGTAGAAACCCTTCGATGCCTTACGACCGAGGCGTCCCTCTTCAATGAACGGCTTCGTGGTGCCGTCGGGGAACTCCATCCGCCCGCCGTAGTACTTCTCCATCACCTCCATGACCTTGGCGCCGACGTCGATGCCGACCTCGTCCATGAGGGTCACGGGGCCCACGGGGAAGCCGATCCGGATGGCTGCCTCGTCGATGTCCTCGATGGCGTAGCCCTCAAGCAACAGGAAGATCGCTTCACTCATGTAGGGGGTGAGCACGCGCGTCGTGTAGAAGCCGGCGCAGTCGCCGACGACGATGACGTGCTTGCCCATCTTGCGGGCGACCGCGACGGTTGTCGCCGTCACCCAGGGCGCGGTCTGGTCGGTCACGATCACTTCGACCAGCGGCATCTTCTCGACGGGGCTGAAGAAGTGCATGCCGATCACCCGCTCGGGGTGGGCCGCGTCGCGGGCGATCTCGGCGATGGGCAGGCTCGACGTATTGGTCGCGAAGATCGTTGGCACCTTGGCGGCCGCTTCGACGTCCGCGATCATCTTGCGCTTGAGATCAAGGCTCTCGAAGACCGCCTCGATGACGATGTCGGCACGGCCGAACCCGGCCATGTCGGTGCCGCCCGAGATCCGCGCCAGCCGCTCGTCGAAGCCAGCCTGCGAGTACTGTTTGCGCTTCCGGGCCTTGCCGTAGACCTTGCGTGCATAGTCGAGCGCCTTGGTGATCGACTCGTGATCGCGGTCCTTGAGGCGCACCGGGACACCCTTGTCGGCGAGGACGGTGGCGATGCCCGCGCCCATGAGACCGGCGCCAAGCATGCCGGCGCGGTTGACCGGGACGGCGGCGACGCCCTCGGTGTGGGGACCGTTGTCCTTCTTCAACGCCGTGATGCAGTGAAAAAGGTGACGGAGTCCTGCGGACTCCTTGCTCATCAGCAGCTCGCCGAAGGCGCGGGCCTCGCCGTCATAGCCACCACCGTCGGCGACATCGAGGATCCGCAGCGGCGCGGGGTAGACGCCCTTCGACTGTTTCATCACCTTCTTGCGCGCTTCGTGCAGGACCAGCTTGCGCCCCAGGGCGTTGCGCTCCAGCAGCAGCGACTGCACCTCGTCTGGCATCTTCTTCTTTGGCGGCTTGCCTGCTCGCGCCGGCTTGCCCTGCGAGAGTCGTACTGCCGCAGCCCGGGCCGCCTCGATGAGCTGACTGCGCGGCACGACCTCGTCGACCAGACCCATCTTCTGGGCCTTGTGCGGTCGGATGTTGCGGCCGGTCAGCATCATGTCGAGGGCGTTGGCCAGTCCGACAAGTTGCGGCAAGCGCTGCGTGCCCCCCGCGCCCGGCAGCAAGCCGAGCATCACCTCGGGCAGCGCGAGCTTCGTCTTCGGGTCATTGGCCGCGACGCGCGCCGTGCACGCGAGCGCCAGCTCCAGGCCGCCGCCGAGGCAGTCGCCGTGGATCGCCGCGACCGTCGGCACCGGCGCATCGGCGATCCGTTGCATCGACTGCTGACCCTGGCGGGAGAGAGCCGCGCCCTCTTCAGCGCTGCGCGCTTCACCGAGATCGTCGATGTCGGCCCCTGCGATGAAGCCGGCCTCCTTGCCGCTGGCGATCACAACGGCCCGGCAGTCGGTGTCGGCACGCATCTCGTCAAAGGCGCGCTCGAAGGCCGGCATCAGCTGGACGCTGAGCGTGTTGACCTTCTTTCCCGGCACGTCGATCCAGACGATCCCGACGCCGTCGAGGCCTGCCTTCTCGTAGCGCACCGGCGAGGGCTCGTTGCGCGCCGCGAGATCGAGCTGGCCCTGGTCGATTTCTGGGCGCTTGGCGACCTTGCGGCCCTCCGCCTTGTTGCCGTCGCTGCCGTGGGCGTCTTTCTTGACCATCTTGGGCCTCCGCGTGATGTGCGTAGTGCTCGTAGTGCTCGTAGTGCTCGTAGTGCTCGTAGTGCTCGTCGTGCTCGTCGCGCTCGTCGTGCTCGTCATCGTCGTACCGGTGACGCTGTGCGGGCGTGCCGCGCGGACGCCGGGCGCCCTGCTTCGTTCAGGACCGCTCGAAGACCATCGACGCGCCGATGCCACCCGCAGCGCAGGTGGTGACCGCGCCGAGCTCCCCGTCGACGTGGGCCAGGGCCCGCAGCAGATTGATCACCAGCCGCCCACCGGTCGCGGCAAACGGATGACCGTAGGCCATCGAGCCGCCCCAGATGTTGACCTTCGACCAGTCGACGGGGCCAAGCGTCTCGCTGCGGCCAAGCTTGTCGGCGAAGAACGCCTTGTCATCGAAGAGCCGGGCGTTGGCGAGAACCTGCGCGGCGAAGGCCTCGTGCAGCTCCAGCACGTCGAGATCTGCGAGCTTCACCCCGGCACGATCGAGGGCGCCGGGCAGCGAGTAGACGTTGCCGAGCAACATGTTCTCGCGCGGGTCGAGGGCAGCGACGTGATAGCTGCGCAGGTAACCCAACGGCTCGTAGCCGAGCTCCTTGGCGCGCGACTCCTTCATCAGCAGGACGCATGCCGCGCCGTCGGTCAGCGGACTCGAGGTGGCCGCGGTGATGGTGCCGTGCTTGCGGTCGAAGACGGGCCGCAGCTTGGCGAGCTTGTCGGCGTCCATGTCGCGCCGCACCAGGTTGTCCTCGCGAACCGGCCCCTTGGGGGTCTGCACCGTGATGACGTCGTCGCCGATCAGGCCCTTGTCGATCGCGGCAGAGGCGGAGGCGTGGCTCTTGATCGCCAACGCCTCCTGGTCCTTGCGGTCGATGTGCAGGTTCTGAGCCATCTCCTCGGCGTGCTCGCCCATCGTCTTGCCGGTGTAGCGCTCGGTCAGCGCAGGTGCGGCGGGAAGCAGGTCCATGGGATGGATGCCAGCGATCGTGTGCACCAGCGCCATGCCCTTGGCCTTCTGAGCCTTGAGCAGCTGGTCGATGACGCGCTTCTTGTAGGTCACGGGAGCGTGGCTGGTGACGTCGACGCCGCCGGCGAGCGCGATCTCGCCATGACCCAAGGTGATCATATCGGACGCGCTGGCGATCGACTGCAAGCCGCTGGCGCAAGCACGCGAGACCGTGAAACCCGGGACATTGTACAGGCCGAGGTTGAGGGCCACCTCGCGGGCGACGTTGGGCGCGCGAACAATCGAGATCACGGTGCCCCACACGACGTGGTCGAGCAGCTCTGGCGCCAGCTCCCAGCGGAACATGACCTCGCGGGCGACCTGGGTGGACAGCTCGATCGGGTCGACGTCGTTGAGGGTCGACCAGGCACGCGTGAACGGCGAACGCAGGCCGCCGACGATGGCGATGCGGTCCTTCTTGACGCGCACTGCCGGCGCTGGCGCCTTGGCAGGGGCCTTGCGTGTCGCCTTCGCGGCGGCGGCGATGGTCGCCGCGGACGCAGCCGACGCCGCAGGCGCAGCGGACGCAGCGGACGCGGCGGACGCAGCGGACGCAGCGGAAGCAGATTTCGGCTTACGAGTGGCGGGCGTTTTCGCGGCGCTTGCGTTGCGGTCGCTGGGCTTCTTGGCTGTCGGCATGGGAGACCTCCTGGCGGAGGCCGATGCTGGGCCGTTTTGACGCAGTGTGTCAAGCGCCCGCGAGGTCCACGGTGCAGCAGCGCCGCGGCTCGAACTCAGCGGGCTGATCGACCTCGAAGACCTGCAGCCGAGCTAGAAGACCTGCAGCTCGACGCGCGCGTTCTTCTTCTTGGCCTTACCGCCGTTGCCGGTCGCAAGGGGCTTCTCGCTGCCGTCGCCGACCACCCGCAGACGCTTGGCGTCGATCAGGTTCTCGACGAGGTAGGTCTGCAGCGACACGCAGCGGGCGAGCGACAGGGCCTTGTCGGCCGCAGGGTCGCCGCTGGGATGGACGTGGCAGTGCAGCTCCCAGCCGATGCCGTCGTTCTCGAGCAGAACAACCAGCCAGCGCTCCAGCGACTCCTTGGAACGGCTCGCGTCCAAAGCGTCCGCCTTGAAGACCAGCCCGTCGATGGGTGCGCCGATCAAGGCGGTCACTGCCTCGGGCATCTCGTCGGGGCAGCCATCGTCGTCCTGGAAGCCGTTCTTGGTCTCAGGCTTGTCCAGGCACTTGTCCTTCGCGTCGGGCACGCCGTCGCCGTCGTTGTCCGGGTCTGGGCAACCGTCGCTGTCCTGGAAGCCGTCCTTGTCCTCAGCCTCGTTGGGGCACTTGTCCTTGGCGTCGGCGAGGCCGTCCTTGTCGTTGTCGAGGTCCGGGCAACCGTCGGCGTCCTCGAAGCCGTCGGCGTCCTCGGCATCGGCCGGACACTCGTCGGCGGCGTCCGGAACCCCGTCACCGTCGTTGTCGAGGTCCGGGCAGCCGTCGGCGTCTTCGAAGCCGTCCTTGTCCTCGGCCTCGTTGGGGCACTTGTCGTCTGTGTCGGCGACGCCGTCGCCATCGTTGTCGGTGTCGGGGCAGCCGTCGCTGTCCTCAAAGCCGTCCTTGTCCTCAGCCTCATCGGGGCATTTGTCGCGATCGTCGCCGATGCCGTCGCTGTCGCTGTCTGCTGGCGGACCGCCGAGTGTCCACGACAGGCCCGCCGTCGCCTCGAAGTTGTGCGACGCGCCGTAGTCCGCTGTCTCGCCCTCAGAGGCCGGTCGCGGCTCAGAGACGACGTAGCGCAGGTCCAGGCGCGCGCTGAGGCGGTGCGTCAGCTTGTATTGACCGCCAAGGCCTACGTGCATCGCGAGGTCGGTCTCAAAGGGCTCGACCTGCGGCTCGCCAGCGAGGGCGCCGGCGTCGGCGCCGTAGCGCTTGTCCGAGGACTCCATCTCCTGACCGATGCCGATCAGGACGAAGGGGCGAAGCGCCATATCGGGCAACAGGATGTAGCGTGCGAGCACCCGCCAGCCGCTGACGAGAACCGAGCCGCCGTCAAAGCGGCCGAACTCCGAGGGCGCCATCTTGAACTCGCCCTCAAGCCCGACGGAGGGTCCCCACAGGGCGCCCGCGCGCAGGCCGTACATCATCGCGCTACCAGGCACATCGTCTGGATAGTAGGAGTTACCCAGGCCAGAGTTCTGGTCGATCACGTTGTAGCCGAGCAGCAGACCGATGTCGCCGCGCAGCTCCTGACCGCCGACCAGTAGAGGCTCGTAGGCCACGGTCTCATCGGCGTGTGCGGCGGTGCCAAGCAGCGATGCCAAAGCGAAGGCGACGACGACAAGACGGGTGCGCTGTTGCATGGGATCCTCTGGCTCGGGTCCGGCGTCCTGCGTCCGGCCCAGTTTCAGTCGGTGGAGGCGTCAGCGCTGAATGCGCCAGCAATCAGGCCCACCAGCCTGGGGCAATTGACCTTTGTCCCGGCTTGCCGCCGTTGTTGCGGGGAGCCGCGCGGACTTGGGTGCCAGCGTATCCTAGCCCATGGGCCGGTAGGCTCCAAGTCCCCCCGCCGAACGCATTTGGGGTGAGGGGAGAAGAGTCGTGAAGGTTGGTCTTCGGCGGGGGGGCGTTTCTTGTAGGGGGGGACGGGGCTCGTCCCCCGGCCTTGAGAAGCGTGGTTCTCAAGGCCTCCCCGCTGCGTGCGGGCGGCGTGAGGGGAGAAGAGTCCGCTGAGCGCATTCGGGGGTGAGGGGAGAAGAGTCCGCCAAACGCACTCGGGGGTGAGGAGAGGTAGAGCTGCGGGGAGAACGCCGAGCGTGCTTGGGGACGGAATCCGGCGGCAAAACTGTTGGAAGCGGGCGGGCGGCTACTTCCTGGTCGGGCCATCTGCTACATTCGAGGGTTGGTGCGCGATGCGGGTGTGGGCTCGCTGGGCGGCGTCGTGGCGCGGCCGTGGACATGCCCGCGGCCAGGGAGAAAGACGAACCGATGCACGTTGGGCGCGCCAGATACCGACACCGCCTGCGAGCCGCGATCGTCGGTTTGGTGGCGCTCGTTGGGGCCGGCTGTGGCGAGACTGCGGCGGATGACGCGGCGAGCGATGCCGTCGGCGACATCGCGGTGGCGGCAGATGGCGGCGGGCTCGGTAGCAGCGATGGCCTCGACGACGCGGCGAGCGATGGCGATGGTTCGGCCTCGCTGCCTGATGACGCCACGGCGAGCGACGACGCCGGTGGCGACGCTGCCGATGGGGATACCGCCGCCGAGGCCGCCGACCCGCTGCTGATGGGGGTGGTTCCGTTCGAGGGGTCCGTCGGCGGGATGCAGACGGTGATCCTCACGGGCGTCACCCTCGGTGAGGCGCAGGCCGTCCTGTTCGGCGAGTCGCCAGCGGTTGAATTCGAGGCACTCGACCCGTGGACGATCCGCGCGGTCACGCCGCCACGCCCCCCCGGTCTGGTCGACGTCACGGTGGAGTTTGGCGGCGGCGTCGAGACGGTGCTCGCCGCTGGCTACCGCTACGTCGCCCAGGTCAAGGTCGTCGCGGTCTCGCCCACGCACGGGCCGCTCGGCGGCGGCACGGTCGTCACGGTCCTGGGCGCCGGCTTCCTCGCAGACACTGCGTTCGTCTTCGGCGACCGCCTCGCCGTCGCCGCGCTGGTCCTCGACAGCTCAACCGCGGTCATGCAGGCCCCGCCCGGCAGCCATCCGGGCCGAGTCGCGGTGGTCGCCTCCAACGGCGACGGCAGCGGCACCCTCAAGAAGGCGTTCGACTACCGGGAGCCACCGCGGATCGACGATGTCGAGCCGACCGCCGGCTCGGTCGGCACAAAGACGACGCTCACACTGCACGGCGCCGCGCTTCTCGCCGGCGGCGCGGTCATCCAGCTGCAGGGCGACGGCGCGACCGTTCCCGCCGCCGTGGTCGCCTCGGCTGGCGACGGCAGCTGGCTGAAGGCATCGATAGCCGGCTGCGCTGCGGGACTGTACGACCTGCGCTACAGCAGCCCGCTGGGCGAGACGATCCTGCCGGAGGCCTTCGTCTGCGCGGACTTCGGCGCAGACGGCGTTCCGGTCGGCGGGGCGCTGGTCCATGTGGCACCCAACGCCCTGCCCGCCAACGCGGCCCGGCCAATCGTGATCGCCGCCGTCGGCCAGCTGGCCAAGCTCAACCCGGCGACCGCGACCGTGATGGTCGGGGGCAAGCCTGCGCAGGTGCTGTCGGTGCAGCATTCGAATGTCTCGGGCGTCGCCCACGCCTCGGTGCGGGTCCTGCCGACGCCGCCGCCCGAAGGTACGCCCCTGCCGCTCAAGGTGGACGTCACGCTCGACTCTGGCGGCAGCCTCGGCAAGCTGCCGCTCGCGTTCACCTGGTTGGCGGCCGTGCCCCAGATCTTCGCGGCGACGCCGTCGACGATCGGATCGGCCGGCGGACAGTCGGTCACAGTGAACTGGGCGCCAGGCAAGCCACTTTGGGGCGCGGTGACCGGACTGCAGATCGGCGCGCTGCCCGCCGGCCAGCTGAAGCTCGTCCACCATGGCGCCGACGGCGGCAGCCTGGTCGGCAAGGCCCCGCCGTGCAGCCCCGGCCCGACTGACGCGCGCGTGTCGTTCAACAACGGCAAGGTCTTGCACGCCGCCGGCGTCCTCGCCTGCGTGGGCGGAGCGCCCAAGGTGGTCGCCCTGGTCCCCGATCGTGGCGCGCAGTCGGGCGGCACCCTCGTCGATGTCGTCGGCACCGGGCTCGACGCGGTCGAGAAGCTCGAGCTGGGTGGCCATCTGGTGCCAAGCAGCGATTGGCAGCTCATTCACCCCGCGCTGCTGCGCATGAAGACGCCGCGCGGCGATCCGGGGGCTGCCGATCTGGTGACCGGCTTCGCGCCGGCCGGATCGGATCACACCGTGGGCGTTCTGACCAAGGCGTTTACCTACTTCGATCCGGCGACGGGCCAGCTCGGCACCTGGGGTGGCCCGATCGATCGCGCGCTGAACGTGACCGTCGTCGGCACCGGCATCTTCAAGGGACCGATCGAGGGCGCGACGGTGATGATCGGAGGCGGCATCGACGTCAGCCTCAAAGGTCAGACCGATGATCGCGGTCAGGTGACCCTGTCGTCGCCCGATCTGGTCGGACCGGTGACCGTGACGGCGACCAAGCCAGGATTCAGCGCCGCCAGCCTGGTCGCGGTCGACAGCGAGAACGTCACCGTGCGCTTGCGGCCGACGGTCCCGCCGCCGTCGGGTTCGGGCGGCGGTGGCGGCGACGATCCCGTCGAGAAGTACCCCAACGGGGTGGTCGAGGGCGTCGTCATCAACCCCGAGAAGATGCTGCAGCTGCCGCAGGGCCGCTGCACCGACGTCACCCCAGCCAACGGCCACTGCGCAGCGTGCGAAAGCGACTCGACTTGCCCCGACAGCCTCACTTGCGTCGCTCTGACCGAGGCAGCCGCGGCCTACAGCTCGTGGGCCGAAGGCCCCAGCGATGACCCAACCGTCGGGCCACCGCGCTACTGCTTGGCCAGCTGCCTGGCTGCCAGCGACTGCCCGGGCGGCTACGAGTGCCGGGCGCTCGGCGGCAACCCGGGGGTCTTTGACTACCGCTGCGTGCCGCGGATCGGCACCGCCCAGGTGCGTTGTCAGACCTCGACCCCATCGATGTTCGGCGGCAACCCGCCGGCGGGCCCGGGCGAGATCGCAGACTCCGCCGGCGCGTTTCAGATCGAGGCCCGCCTGGGCGACGTCGCGGTGATCTGCGTGGGCGGCTACCTCGCAGCGAAGACCGGCGAATTCGTGCCGCGGGCCTTGGGCATCCAACAGAACGTGCACGTCGAGTCGGGCCAGACCACCAGCGGCATCCAGATCGTGCTCGACACGCCGCTGAGTCGCCGGGTGCGGGTGCGCCTCGACCGCCTGCCCAATGGCGCCGAGACCGAGAACCACGAGCGCTTCTTGATCGCTGCGCTGTCATTCGGCGCGCAGGGATACCTGCCCATTGGCGACGTCTCGACGCTGGTGCGGACGGACGTCCTGACGCTCGATCACCAGCCGTGGACGCTCACTGGTTCGCTCGGCGGCGCGACCTACGACGTGTACGCCGGAATGCGCCGGGTCTTCGGCGGCTCGGTGCCGACGGCGATCGCCGTGGCCGAGGACATCCCCTACAACTCAGCCGAGCGATTTGCCTACTGGCCACCGGGCGCAGCGGCGCCGACGCCCAGCGTCACAATGAGCGGTCCGGTTCACGCGATCGCGACGGGTGGCAAACACGTCGTCGCCGTCGGGGCCCGTGGCCTGGTCGCGGTCTGGAGCGGCGCAGGCTTCAGCGTGCAGCCTTCGCCAGTCGTCGACGACCTCGACGCCGTGTGGTTGACGATTGACGGCGTGGACGGCTGGGCAGGTGGCGCCAACGGTCTGCTGCTGCGCCGCCACCCGCTCAGCGGCTGGCAACGCTGGCCGGTCTCGCTCGCCGACGACGTCCGGGCGATCGACGGCCGCGCCTCAAACGACGTCTGGGCGCTGACCGCCGACCGCCAACTGCAGCACTTCGACGGCGCGGGCTGGACGACCTTCGCCGGTCCGCTGCCGCCGCCGCCGACGCTGCCCCCCAACGCCTTCACCAACACCCCCAGCGTGCACGACCTCGCCGTGACCCCGGAGGGCGACCTCATCGTCTGTGGCGATGGCGGCCTGCTCGCCCGGGGCGCGCTCTTGCCGTCCGGCAAGCTTCAATGGCAGACCCTGCCGCCGGGCGGCGGTAGCGCGCTGCACGGGCTGCACGTCGACAGTGACGATCTCTTCTGGGCCGCTGGCGACCAGGGCACGCTCCTGCGCGTCCAGGCCGACAAGATCTCGGCGATCGCGACCGGCACGCTGCAGCCCCTCTACACGTTGCGCCGGATCGGCGCCGATCTGCACGCGGTGGGTGCCGTGGGTACCTGGCTGCGCGTCGACGCCGGCCTCGCGACCCACGCCCACGGTCTCGCCGACTTCAGCGTCGATCTGCGCGGAGTCGCCGCGACGCCGGATGGGTTCGTCGCGGCCGGCCAGCCCCTGCTGGTGATGGGGCCGTACATGGAGCTGCCCTACATCACCGAACCGCAGCCCGGTTCGCCCCCCGGCAACGTGATCCGGTGGCAGGCGAAGCCTGGAGTCACGCCGACGCTGAACATGGTGCGCGTGACCAGCTACAACTACGACACGATCTGGGAGATCTTCGTCAAGGGTCAGGTCACGGAGGCGATCCTGCCCGACCTCGAGGCGATCATGGGCAGCTCGCCGTTGCCCATAGGCAAGCTGCGTGTCCGCCTATGGCGCATCTACGCACCCGGCCTGGACATCGACCACTTCAACAACAAGCAGCTCGGCGTCTATGACTGGGTCTCATACGCCTACACGTTCCTGCTGACCCCGGCCGTCAAGTCGCTGCCGACCGACGGACCACCGCCGCCTGAACCCGCGCTGCCGCCGGGGATGCCGGGGCTGCCGGACTTCCCGTAGCGCTCCGTGGCGATTGCTGCCTGAGTGGTTGCACAGCCAGTAGGTCGCGCAGCCAGCCGACCAGTTAGTTGCACTTCCAGCCGACGCCGGGCAGCTCCTGGTCCTTCGGGGTCTTCTGCAGCGGCGGCGTGAGCTTGGCGATGCCGCTGTCCTTGGTCGACGCCTCGAAAGCCAGGGTCGTCTTGATGCCCGCCGAGGTGAACACGATCGAGCCGTGACTGGGATAGCACGCGCCGGTCTCGAGCAGCAGGTCGGTGACGTCGACCAGGACGTCGCTCTTGTCGCGGCTGACCATGGTGTCCACCATCGTGCTGAAGGCGACGCCCTCGTAGGCGCTGCCGGCGACCTGGATCTTGCCGATGACGGCGTCGACACCACCGACGGCCGCTGCCGTGCCGCTGGTCATGTTCAAGGCGATCGCGACCGCCCACATGTCCGTGCCCGGCACAGCCTGGAATGTGCCAGAGCCGCTGGCGGTCTTGTCGTCGACCCCAAAGCTGTCGAAAGTGAGCTGCAGCTCAAGAGTCTTCTTGCCATCCTTGTCGCCCGTGCCGGCCGCGGCGATCACCTTGCCGCTGAGGCTCAGGCCGGCGCCCGCTGGCGAGCAGCCCGCGCCAAAGTCGACGGTGACGGTCTTGTCCGATCGGCTGACCTGGGCGCAGGGCGCTTTGATCTTGGCGCGCGCCTCGACCTTCTCGGCGACGACCGCCGCCTCCTGCTCGAGGGTCGCGATGTCATCGACGACCAGCACGTCGGCGAGCTGAGCGGAGCCGACCAAGGCCAGCGCGACGGCGATCAGGTCCTCGGTCTTGGCGCTGGTCTGCGGCTCACCGCCGTCATCGCCAGCCGCGCCCTGTAGGGCATCGCAGCCCAAGCAAGAGACAGAGGCCAGGGTCAGGAGGGCAGCGACCCGGGTCGCGCCGCGATGAAGCAGGTGGTATCGGTGCATCGTCGAATCCTCCGCGGCGTCTCAGCCATGCGAGTCATCGGGCTCGCGGGACGGCGCCAACACTTGGCGCGATCGCCCCCTTGCGGCCCGCCCGGCTCTGTACCATGTTCGCCCAAGCCGGGCCAGCGAGGAAGCCGGCGGCCCCGGCGGGAGAGGAGAATGATGTCTACCCGTTGTCGGATTTCACCAGGACTCGCCGCGGCAGCGCTCTTCGCCGCCTTGGCGCTGTTCCGCCCGGCGACAATGTACGCGACGCCGCCCGAAAAGGCGGCCGCAGCAGGCCGTGTCAAACCGGCGGCCGTGGCCGACGACGACGGAGTCGACGTTCCGAATAGCGACGGGGACAAGGACGGCGAGGACAGAGACGGCGAGGACAGAGACGGCGAGGACAAAGACGGCGAGGACAGAGACGCAGGCGAGCACGAAGGCGCAACCAAGGACGAAGACGCGCAAGGCGACCGCGGCGCTGACGACGACGGCGAGACAGTGGACTGGCGTGGCGTCGAGCGACTCGACGAGAAGGGCAAGCGTACCTTCGACAAGCTGCCGCCGAGCCCCCTCGCCGCCCTCGTGAACAACGCGCCATACCGGATCGAGGTCGCCAGCACCGATGGCCGCAAGGTCACGCTCACCAACGCCTTTACCCTCGAACGCCGACGGGTATTCACGTCGAGCGCCATCCTCGGCTACGCGTTCTCGCGCGATGGTCACTGGCTGTACGTGGTCCACGGCGGGGGCGATGTCGTTGCTGTCAACGCCCAAACTGCGACGACCGAGGCCATGGGGCACGTCGACCTCGCGGCCGGCGAGGTGGTCATCGATGTGCGCGGCTACGGCGGCGCCGACCTGCAGTCACTGCGGCTGATCATCGGCCGGGGCCCGGCGCCTGGATCCGCCAGACGCTGCGGCGAATGGAAGGCGATCCGTCAGGTGCGCGTGCGCCGTCCGGCGGGCGGCAAGCTCAAGTTCCAGGCCGAGGCCGGCCCACCCGAGCGTCGTTCGCAGCGCCGCACTCGCTCTACCTCCCCCAACACCCGCTTCTTTGTCGCCCTCAAGGGTCGCAGTCTGATCGCGCAGGGCCGTTTTGGCGGCAAGGACGTCCGGATCAGCCGCGAGACCCTACCGGCTGGCGTCTTTGATATCGACTGGATGCGCGACAGCGAGGGATTGGTCGCGAGATGGAGGCGGCGCGCTGTCCGGGGCTGCAAGCACCGCGTCGGCCTGCGCGCGTGGCGGCGCCCGGCCAGTCCGAACGGAAGCGGCTGGGACGAGTGGACTGCCCCCGAGGGCGTTGAGGTAGTCCGGGGTGATCTCGACGACGAGCCGCTGGAGTGGGCGCCCGACTCGATGCGCCTCGTCGGTGTCGACGCCCGCGGGGTCGTACTGATCGAGCCGGCGCCGCGATTCCGCGGCAGGGTCGCGCTGATCGCGCCGTCAAGCGTGCTCTTTCCGCGCGTCCGCCCGGGGGTGCGCAGCCTCGCCAGGGGCCCGGGCGAGCTGCGCTGGGCCGAGATCTTGATCGAGCGCGGCGACCTCGACGCGGCGCGTCCTCTGCTCGCTGCGTCACAAACGGAGCTGCCGGCCGACTCGCCGGCGCGCCAGTGGCTGCCCATTCTCGAAGAGAGGCTCAGCAAGATCGAGAGCGTGCTGAGACGGCGAGCGGCAGAACTTGAGATCCCGTTTCACAGCCTCTCGAGCGGCACGCCCGGCGCCCCCAGCGCCACGGCGATTGGCGGATCCGGGCGCCCCGGGGTG
>CALGHC010000138.1 GCA_937915965.1 uncultured Myxococcales bacterium | reverse complement strand
GCGGTGTCGTACTTGTCGATGGCGCCGAGCGCAGCTGGTTGGCGCGCCTCGGCGCGCTCACGGAGGTCGAATGGGAGCACATCTCGACCGCCCAGGGCGGCGTCGCCGCGCTGGTCGCCCACGCGTCGTCGGCGGTGCTGGCGAGCGGCTGGACCAGCCCGGACGGCGTCCACACCGACCTGTGGCTCGCCGGCTACGACGGCGCGGGCAACCAACGCTGGGACGCTGGCGTCGACCTCGGTGATGATGAGCGCGGCGCTGGCGTCGCCTTCGGCCCGGATGGCGGCGCGCTGGCCGTTGGCCTGGCCCATTCGGCGACACCGTCCGACGGTCTGCTGCTGCGCACCGACCCGTGGGGGCACGGATCATGCGCGGCGGCGGGCGTCTGCTCCAAGGCGACGCTTGCGACCTGCGACGACGACGTCGCGTGCACGCTGGACGGCTGCCACGCAGTCGGGGGGTGTACCCACACGACCCCCGCCGGGTTGGCGTGCGAGTCACCGGACGGCTGCGCGCAGGTCGGGCAGTGCATCGTCGGCGGCTGCAAGCCCGGGCCGCTCGGTCGTCTCTACACGCGCTCGGTCGAGGCGCCGGTGATGAAGGCGCTCGGCTCGGTGACTGCCGCACCGGACGGCGGCGCGCTCTTCACCGGCTACGACACCGCCGAGCATCTCGTCGTCATGCGCACGGATCGCTGGGGCGAGGCGGTCGAGTCGCGGGTGCAGCCGCTCGCCGGGCTGGTCGAGGTCAGCGGCGCCCTGTGGCAGGCCGACGGCAGCCTGGTCCTCGCCTGGAAGCACGGTGACGGCTCGGTGCGGGCCAGTCGCGTCACCGCTTCGGGCGAGACAGTCTGGTCCCGGACCCTCTGCACGCCGACCCAATTGCCGGCGCACACGCTTGATGGCTACGTACAGTGCCGTTGGAAGACGGCCAGTGACGTCTTCTGGGGCTACGTTCCGAACTGCGAGGTGACGACCGTCGCCGCCGACCCATCCGGCCAGAACCTCGTGGTTGGCGGCAGCAGCGCGACCGCGTCGGCGACCTGGTGCGGCGGCTGGGGAGGCTACTTCAACAGCGAGCGCGTCTTCGTCAACAAGTCGGTCGATTGGATCCGGCGCTACACCCTCGTCGATGGCGTCGATGCGCCGGGCTCCCTGTCCTGGGCGCGGGGCTGGATGCTCAACCTCAGCGGCTGGCACGGCTGGGCAACCGTTGGCTGGTTCGGCGATCCTTTGCCGGACGCGGTGCGCGCGCTGCCGCTCGATGACGGTGGCGCGGTGACTGTCGGGCGTGCTGTGCCGGTCACCAGGCTGCCGGCATGGGGCTACCCGCCCGTCGACTGGGTCGGCTTGCAGCTTGGCCCGGCGGTCGGGCTTGTTGGTCGCTACGACAACAAGGGTTCAGGCCTGTGGCACAAGGCGGTGCCAGGCAAGGCGCCCGCGCTGCTGCAAGCGGCCGCGCGGCGCGACGACGGTGGCTTCCTCGCTGCCGGTCAGAGCTCGGACGCCCTCGGCTCGGCGCGGCTGTGGCTGGTGGGCCTCAGCGGCGACGGTGACATCGAGTGGAGTCGGCTTGGCGACGAGGTCGGCAGCACCCAGACTGTGCATCTCGAACCGACCGTGGACGGTGGCGCGCTGGTCGCAGGCGGCCGCTCGGTCGGTGGACTCTCGCGGCTGTGGTTGACACGGCTCGACGCGAGCGGCGCGACCTTGTGGAGCCACGCCTACGGCCCGGACGGCGTGCCGGTGACCGCCGCCGCCGTGCAGGCGATGTTCCGAGTCGGTGACGACATCGTCATCGGCGGCGCGTCGGTCGCCTTCGGCCAGGCGCAGCCGCTGCTGGTACGCGCCAACGCCTGGGGTCACGGCAGCTGCGCGGCGGCCGGCCAGTGCGCCGCCAAGGTGACGGCAGCGTGCGACGACGGCGACGCCTGCACCTTCGACCTCTGCGAGGCCGCCAAGGGCTGCGTGAGCACGCCAATGCCGTGTGCCGACAACGATCCGTGCACCATCGACTCGTGCCAGCAGGGCAAGGGCTGCGTGCACTCGGCCAACCCATGTGATGACGGTGACGCCTGTACCTTGGATTCGTGCGACCCGGCAGCCGACCCGACCAACGGCGACGGCTGCGCGCACGCTGGCGTTGACTGCGATGACGCCAACGTCTGCACTGCCGACTCGTGTGACAAGTTCAAGGGCTGCCAGAGCCCTGACATCCAGGGCGGCCTCGACTGCTCCAACACGTGCACCGCCATGGCCTGTGTCCTGGGCACGTGCACGGTGACCGACCCCGAGGCCGCCAAGGTCTGCGGCACGGACGCGAAGCCGGCACCGTCGTGCAAAGTCCTGCTTCAGGCGCGGCCCGGGCTCGCCTCGGACACCTATTGGATCGACCCGGACGGCGCCGGCGGCACCGCACCTTTCGAGACCCGCTGCGAGATGACCGTCGACGGCGGCGGCTGGACCCGCGTCGTGACCTTTGTCGCGGGAGACACCACGATGTGTAGCACCTCAACGCGCTGGCAGACGGCGCTGAAGCTCACGGCAGCCTGGCCGGACGGCGGTGAGGTGATGAGCACGTATTTCAACGCTGGCGCGGTGTCGCCGGCCGGCGTGCCGATCTCGCGGCTCAAGTTCGGGCCCGGGCCCTACAAGACCATCCACAAGATGTTCAGCTTCCCTGGGACACAGGACGGATGGGACCACGAGGGCAGCGCCGCCTTCGGCTTGACCGCCATCAGCGGAGCGAGCACCGCCAACGCGGTCAACTGGGACTGGGGCGGCCCGCTCGATCGCAAGGCAAACTACTGCATCGGTGGGCCGACGCAGGTCTGTTTCTACGAGGGAGGCCTTCACGGCAAGTGCGGGCAGCTCGCGCATGACGGCGAGTGGGCGGCCTCGGGGCGGGCGCACGAGCTCTACGTGCGCGAGCCGTAGACCGGGTGCGCCGCTGCGCTGCCAGCGAGGTGCCAGCGAGGTGCCAGCCAAGTCGTCGGAAGCGAGGTGCCAGCCAAGTCGTCGGAGCCCGCACGCACCACCTCGCCCCGGCCAGGCCAACTTTTCGCGTCCCGGTTTCGCCGCTTCGTCCGATTACTCCTCAGGAGGGGA
>CALGHC010000137.1 GCA_937915965.1 uncultured Myxococcales bacterium | reverse complement strand
ACGCCGACCCCTTCTTGATAAGGTCAAGCATCTCAGTCGCTTCAGCGGTCTTCGCCGTGCGCATGTACTTGGTGAACTGGGGAACGGCCACGACCGCGAGGATCGCGATAATCGCGACGACGATCATGAGCTCGATGAGCGTAAAGCCCTTGTTGCTACGAAGCTTGGTCCACATGAGGCTCTCCTGTCTGTCTTGTCTGTCTTGTCTGTCTGTGGCGCGGCAGCAAGGACACTCCTCAGCGGCCGTCGTCTCCACAGGAATGCAGGAATGATGCCAACCGCCGGGCCGAGGTCCACTATTTTGATATCGCTTTAAATACAAGCGCTTGATGCAACATTCGCGCCAGATCCCGGCGGCGGCAATCGCGGCCGGTGACAAACGGCGTCAGCAGAATCCGTCCATGTGACAAATAGCGTCACCATGAGACCACAGCCGGACGGAAGGCGTGCAGAAGACGCGCAGAAGGCGAGACGCGGCGGGCAGAAGGCGAGACGCGCTGCGACGATGCGGCGCCCGGCCTCGGCCGACAAGTCCGAGTCAGCGCACCAGCAACGCGCCGGGCAGGTCGTAGCCGCCCGTCCACGCCGAATGCACCCCTCCGGACCAATGGCCGCCGTCCGAGCGTTCAAAAGTCGTGAAGATCCGCCCAATCTTCTGGGCGCCCAGGCTCGAGCCGGTCTGGTGGCACTGGCAACTCTGGTTGTCAGCGCCGTCGAGCAGATGGAAGCCGAACTCGTTGTAGCCGCAGCTGTCACCGAAACCCCCGCAGATCTGGGCGCCGCTGGTCAGCACGGTGCCGTCCGAACGCAGCACCTTGAGGTCGGTCTTGACGTTCTCCTTGCAATGTTGGGCCGGGTCGAAGGGGTTGCAGCCGCCCTGCGGGAGGTTGACGGTGATCCAGTCGTCGGCGTCGCCGCCGAGGTAGGCCATCACCTCGAGCTGACCGCCAGCGATGAGATCGCGGCCGACCACCGAGAAATGCGCCAGGGCGCCGTCGTTCTTGGCTTTGTCGAAGATGTCGCCGAGCTCCGGGCCGGCGGTGCCGTAGAAGCTGCCGCCGGGGCGCGGGTAGGGGTTCCCGGTCCACTTGGTGGGCCTGTCCTGCTTTCCGTAGATGGTCAGAAGTGTCCAGCCGCCGCCGGCGAGCTCCATCTCGCACCAGGTCTGGAACGCGTCGGCAGTGTCGCCGCCCGTCGGGTCGAGCCAGTACACGCCGCTCACCGTCAGCGGGGCGGCCTCGACCAGCGCCTTGCACGACGCGACGGGGAGGTCCTGGCTGCCGCCCGGCGTGGCGCAGCCTTTGGCGGTGCAGTTCTCGCCTGCGGCGCACTTGCTGCCCTTGCCACTGCACGCCGACTCGCCGCACCCGTTGGTCAGCGGCTCGCCGCAGGCGACCTGCTCGGCCGGCACACAGACCTCGGAGCAGACGACCAGCCGCAACCAGCTCTTGCCATCGCAGAAGTGCAGGCGGCTGCTGGCGGCGTCGAGCACGACCTGACCGGCGGCCTTTGCATCGCAAGGCGCCTTGCCGACGTCGACGGCGGCGAAGTGACCACCCTCGATGGCTGAGTCGCCCAGCGCGAGCGTGCCCTTCACACCGAGGGTGCCGGTGACATCGCCCCCCTTGGTCGACAGGTAGGCGCTGGCGACGGCATCGCTGAGATGGCCCGGCAGGATGCAGCCGGAGCACTGCAGCTTGCCCGCCACCTGCGCGCTGACGGCCTCGTCCGCCGAGGTCGCCTGGCCCGCGGCAGCGGCAAAGTCGGCGAGCTTGGCCGTGTCGGCCACGACCGCGCTCGTGGCCGATCCACCCTTGCTGTCTGAGCCGGCGTAGGTGAACGCGACGTGCTGGTTCTCGACCGCGTTGACGGCGAGCTTGGCGCCAGTGACGGCGCCGTCGGCGAGGGCGGCGGTGTCGATGCAGCCCGAACACGCCAGCCCGTGGGCCTGGGCGGTGACCAGCGCATACGCCGCGAACGGCACCGTGCTCAGGCGGACTCGCGGAAGCTCCGGGTCGCCATCGACGGCGACGCCGACCCAGCGAGCGGCGCCGGTCTGGAAGAGCGACGCATCCAGCTTGACCTCGTCGCCACCGACCAGCAGCGCGAAGATGCCGGACTGCACGACGACGCCAAGGAACTTCTCCTCAAAGAGCTTCTGGCTGCCCTCGGCCGCATCATGGATGCGCACCGCGAGACCGTACTTGCCGTCGGCGACAGGCGCGCCAGCGGATGTGCGGATGTGGCCCTGAAGCGACAGCACGATGGGCAGAGCTGCGGCTGGCGCGGCTACCAGGAGGCAGGCGGCGGCTATCAGCGCCGAAACAGGACGAACGACGGGACGAATTGTGGTCATGGCGGTTCCTCCGGTGGATGCGTGGGCATCATGACAGAGTCGGGCGGGCGGCGCACCTGAGATGGGCGGCGCCCGGACGGGAGCGAGCGAGCAAACCAACAAGGGGTATAAAGAAAACGGGCTAGCCAGTTTTTTTTGCTGGCTGATCAATCCTCTCCGGCGCGGGTAGTGTAGACTTTGCCGCGCCAGGACACGGCCCGACCGCCGCAACCCACCGGAGGCCCCGATGGCCCAGATCACGACAATCCGAACCCTCGCGGCCGCCGCCGTCGCCGTTGTCGTGGCCGGCATTGCCACCCTGCCCGGCCAGGTCGCCGCCGCCGCCGAGCTGCCGATCCAAGCGGCTCTGCGCACGGCCGCAGGCGGGGCGGTGGCCGACGGCAACTACCTGATCTTCGCCGCCCTCTACGACAGCGCCGATGCCAAGGATCCCGTCTGGAACGTCGTGATCAAGCAGGTGCCGGTCCACGCTGGCTCACTGAACGTCGTTCTGGGCGTCGACGGCGGCAAGGCGCTGGCGGACGCGACGATCGCAGGCGGCAAGGCCCTGTGGATCGGCGTCGCCGTCGGCCAGGACCCCGAGCTGCCACGCGCGCCGCTGCGGCCGGCGTGGCACGCCCTGTATGCCAACGAGGCCGGCGGACTGAGCTGCTCAGGTTGCGTGGGCTCGTCGGCGATCGCTGTGGCGGCGATCGGCGCGGCGCATGTCGACTTCACCTACGCGGGGTCCAAGGAAAAGGGCGGCGCCGCAGACCTGGCGCTGGTCGCCAACGAAGCGACCCACGCGGCCACCGCGGATACGGCCAAGCTCGCCGACAAGGCCGGCCACGCCGCGACCGCGACCCAGGCGGACAACGCGATGGCAGCCGAAGAGGCGCTGTTTGCCGCGTCTGCCAAGAAGCTGGAGTGCACGGGCTGCGTCCAGTTGGCGATGCTCGCTCCAGACGTGCTCAGCGGCGTGGTCGCCAAGACCGGCGACACGATGACAGGCAAGCTGGTGGCCAAGGCCGGCGTCGATCTGCAGGGTGCGCTGCTCGAGGGCGCGCGCCTGGCAGCGGTGGACGTGAAGAAGACCGGTTGTGGGGCCGACGATCTCGGCCGGGTTGCGGTCGGCCAAGGCGACGCGCATCCGTGGTACTGCGACGGCAAGGCCTGGCGGCGGTTGGCGAGCTGCAGCGGCCTCTGTCCGCCCGCGACGGCGGTCAGCTGTGGCGTGGCCATCGCCAACGACTGCGGCGACGACTGCGGTGCAAAGGGGCTCGCCTGCCCTGCGGGTCAGTCGTGCAGCTCCGACAAGTGCGTCGCTGGGCTCGGCAGCCAGGCCAACCCGGCCGCCGATTGCCAGGCGATCCTGCTGGACCAGCCCGGCGCGCAGACCGGCACGTTCTGGCTCGATCCCGGTGGTCCAGGCGGCAAGGCCGCGTTCGAGGCCTGGTGCGAGATGACCATCGAAGCCGGCGGCTGGACGCTGGTGGCGGCTCAACAAAACCAGATCGACGGCGATCCGGCGACGCCGGGACTCGCCGACGTCGGCACCGCCAAGGACGGCGCGGCCGGTACCGCGAGCTACAACACGGCCTTTGTCGGCCGGCCGTACACCGAGCTGCTGATCGTGCAGGCGGCGCCCGCCGGCTGGCTGCGCTACTCCGGTCTCGACATCGCCAAGTTCGAGGCCGAGCTGAAGGACACGGACGGCGAGACCAGCGGCGGCGCCGGGGCCCAGAGCGACGTCTGGAAGGCGGGCACCAAGGTTCGCGGCAGCCTCGACGGCGCTCCCATCCAGACGCTCGACCCAGCGGCGCCGGTGACGGTCGAGATCCACCACGGTGGCTGGAACGCATCGGCGTCGACGAACTTCATCCTCGATGTCGGCGCCCACCCGCCCGGGTCTGGCGCGCTCAACGCCTGGGGCTTCTCGTCGGGCGGAAGCATCCTGCGCGTGGCCGGCAAAGAGCAGACCTCGACACGTTCGATGCTGTACGTCCGCTAGCTGGGTGTCGTCCGAACGTCTGGACGTCGTCTGATCGCGGCGAGAGCCCACAATCTGCTTCGATCAACGTCGCAGGGACCGCGCGCAACCCGGTTCTATCAAAGACGGATGTCGAAAAGCCGTGTGGGCGCGGACCAATTGGTCTATTTGGCCGGTCGCCGCCACGCTTGGTAGCACCAACTCCGCGGTTGGTAGCACCACCTCCGCGGTTGGTAGCACCAACTCCGCGCCGGGCATCGTCGCCCGCTGCGCCTGCCGACACTGCAGGCCAGCTTCAGCCTGGCTCGACCCCATTCAGCCTGAGTCAAACCCAGGCCGTCCTCTGGAGGACCCATGAAAGACCGCAACCCGCTGCTTGCTGCAGCACCGCTGGCGCTCGCCGCCTGCGTCGCCATGATTGGCCTGATCGGCCTCGCGCCGACCGCGTCTGCGGCGAGCCGCGGCCGTGCCGCGAGCGCGACCACGATCGAAGGCCAGTACATCGTCGTGCTGCAGGACAACCAGGCCGACCCGGCCGGCTTCGCGCGTCGCGCCGGCCATAGCCCGATGCACGTCTACCGCCATGCCCTCAAGGGCTTCGCCGCGCGCATGTCTGACCGTGCCGCCGCGGCGCTGCGGCGCAACCCCGCGGTGCGCTTCGTCCAGGCTGACTCGGTGGTCAAGGCTAGCGTCCAGACCCTGCCCGACGGCATCAACCGCATCGACGCCGAGACCAACGCGACGGCCCAGATCGACGGCGTCGACGTGCGAGTCAACGTCGACGTCGCCATCATCGACACCGGCATCGACCCAAGCCACGCCGACCTCAACGTGGTCGGTGGCGTCAACTTCACCAAAGGCAAGTCGCACCAGTGGCAAGACCAGCATGGCCACGGCACCCATGTCGCTGGCACCGTCGCCGCGCTCGACAATGATCTGGGCGTGGTGGGTGTCGCTCCCGGCGCACGGCTGTGGGCGGTTCGCGTCCTGGGGCGCAACGGCAGCGGTTCCACGAGCGGCGTCGTCGCCGGCATCGACTGGGTGACCGCGCGCGCCGACGTGATCAAGGTCGCCAACATGTCGCTCGGCGGCGCGGGCAGCAGCGACGGCAACTGTGGCAACACCAACGGCGACGCCGAGCACGTCGCCATCTGCGCCGCGGTCGCCGCCGGCATCACCTTCGTCGTCGCCGCCGGCAACGAGTCGACCAACGCCAACGAGTCGACGCCCGCCGCCTACGAAGAGGTGCTCACGGTCTCGGCCCTCGCCGACTTCGACGGCGAGCCCGGCGGCCTGGGCAGCGGCAACTACGCGTTCTCAAGCTGCACAGAGGCCGTCGACGACAGCTTCGCGTGCTTCAGCAACTACGGCGCGGCCGTCGACATCATGGCGCCCGGCGTCGCACTCAGCAGTCCGCCGGCGGTCGATCGCGCCG
>CALGHC010000136.1 GCA_937915965.1 uncultured Myxococcales bacterium | reverse complement strand
GGGTCGCGGCGATAGAGCCGCGGTGATGTGCAGGGGCGCGCGTGCCCACCAGCTCTGACTCGCAGAGATCGCCGGCCTTGGGGTCGGCGATTTCGTTTGGGCGCCTTTCGCCCGTCTGAGGCGGCTGCTGAGAAACGCGATGCGGACGGGGACGCGCGGCAGACCGGGCTGACCGAGGCCTGCGCGAGGCTGTCGCACAGAACGACGTTCCCGCTGTCGTCGACCTCGACGCGGACGGCGGCGGGCCCGCCGGCGCGCCAGGCACCGGGAGAGCTATCGATATCTGGCGCGCGAAGCAGCCAACGACGACCTGCCTGGGCGGGGTAGCGGCGCTGGGCCTCGAGGGGGCCGGGGATGCTTCGGCTACCGGTGGATCCCTGAACCCGACACCGTGGAGCGCAAGTCGGTCCATCTCTTCTTGTGCAAGTCGGAAGCGAGGGGTTGCTCGGAGGCACGAGAAGCCGCCTCCAGTGGAGCCGACCCACATCTGGGCGCCGTTGACAGAGTGTGCTTCCGGAACAAGGGCGCGTCGTGCTTCGTCGCGGTCGGCAGGTACGCTCGCGACAACTACTGTGCTCCGTCTGGCATCGCCTGCGATGAAGCCAGGGCGGCGCTCTTTCCGTCGTCCCCAGCGGCGCGCTGCAGGCCCCCCGGGTAGCCGGAGCCATGAACCGCACCCGCGTCGAATGGACCACCGCGATCTGGAACCCCGCCAGCGGCTGTTGCAAGAACAGTCCCGGCTGCAAGCACCGCCGGCCGAAGATCGTGCCTGCCGGCGACCGAGCCAGCCCATCCGGCTGCCCCCAGAGCCGCACTCCGGCCCCACCGAAGTTGCGCCGGAGGTGTCAACGACCGCCTCTACCAGCCTCTCCGTGAACCAAGGCAAGCATGGGTTCGCCCAGCCGGCCGGCATCGCTGCAACCGGCACTTCGCTTCTCTCGTGACTCATCATCGTGAACCTCCATCACCGCTGTCATGACGGTGAGAGAAGGAGGCCACAGTTATGCTGAGGAGGACGAGCGGCGGACGGATGCGCGCTCGCTGTTGTCAGTTCCTGCTCCGCATAACGATGTGCTCAGCATGATTTCGAAGATCGCGTGGCGCCGGGTAGGCCCACGCGCGAAGTGCCCGCGTGCGACCAATCACGCCAGCGCCCGGAGCAAGGCTGTCGCCGTGACGACGTCGAGACCGTCGACCCGATAGCCAACCGACGACGGTTCCTGCGCCACGATGGCTGGGCGAGCGAGGGCGAGGGCGTGTGTGATGACTGCCCGACACGGCCGCTGATTCGACCGACGCCGGTCTTGCCGCGATCTTTCGGTCGTTCGGGCTCGCTCGACAGGTTTTCCGCGACAGGCCTTGTCGGACCAGCGTGTCAGCCTCAGGTCCCAGCCATTGTCTCCCCTACCGCCGCCGACATCGACGGATCGAACAGGCCTCTGACCATGACCAGCCGCCCCGTTGCGCTCGCCCGCACCAGCGCCAGCCACCCCCTCCAAATCGGCACCGTGACCCTGGCCAACCCGACCGGGCCGGCCGGCCGAATCGGACTCACTCTCTGCCCCGGCAAGGTCCAGCGAGACGCCGCTTCTGGCGCCTGGCGCCGCGATCTGGCCGACGATCTGGCCGCCATCGCTCACTGGAGCGACGGCGCCACCGTGACCATCGTGACGCTGCTACGCCCCGACGAGATCACGGCCCTGCAAATCAGCGGCCTCGGCGACGCCGTCTGCGCTCGCGGCTGGCGCTGGTTGCACCTGCCGATCGACGACGGAGGCGTCCCGGATGTCGCTTTCGATGCAGCTTGGCCGCGGCATCGCGACGAGCTTTGCCGCAGCCTGGCCGGTGGAGGCGCGCTCCTCGTGCACTGCAAGGGGGGACTGGGACGCACAGGGATCGTGGCCGTGATGATCCTCGTCGCTAGCGGCTTCGAGGCCAGCGCGGCGCTGGCGCTGGCGCGGCGCGCTCGTGCCGGCGCGGTCGAGAACGGCGGCCAGGAGGCGTTCGTGCGATCGTTGCGACCGCCGG
>CALGHC010000135.1 GCA_937915965.1 uncultured Myxococcales bacterium | reverse complement strand
GCGTCCGCCAGACGGAGACGTCCGCCACTACCAGCGAGCGCGTGCAGGAGACGCACCGAGGCACGGACGACAACGACGGGCTCGCCGCGGCGCAGATCGATCAGGCGGTCGACGACCAACCGCACCTCGACGGCCTCTGGTCCTGCGAGTGGCCCGCGACGACTACACAACATGACAACCATGTCGACGGCAGCCGCCAGCGGCAGGCGCTCGGAGTCGCTGAGCAGGCGCGACGGTTCGGCGGTCTCGGCCATATTCGGATGGGCGAGCGGGCCGCCACCGCCAGATGGCATGCGGACGACTGCGCTGGCGCCGCCACCGCCGTCCCGCTCTCGTTGATCATCCTTCGCTGTCGCCATGGCTCGCTGTCTGCCCTGTGTTCAGGTGAGGGTCGTCGCGACGCTCCAGAAGCGAGACGAGGTCCGGTTGGCAGCTGCCGCCGCATGGACCACAGCCGGCCCAGGTCGCGTCGAAGAGGGCCGCCAGGGTATCGGCACCGTTCTCGATGGCCGCTTGGATCGTGCTCCGGCGCACCTCGTTGCAAAAGCAGACCAGAGGGTCGGGGTCTGGACGACGGCTACGACGCGCCATGATCACCCCGCGCCGCCGCGGGCGATGCCGGCACAGTCGGCGCGAGCAGCGCCCTCAGGTCGTCGAGCAGGCGCGAGCGAACACTGGCGATCGAGCCAGATAGGGTCATTCCCGCGGCGACACGGTGACCGCCGCCGCCCAGACGCCGAGCCAGCCCGCCCACGTCGGCGCCTTTGGAACGCAACGAGGCCTTCCACTCGTCGCTCCCTGGGCCCGGGCGAAACACGACTGCGATCTCGACACCTTCGATGCCGATCACCATCGGCATGACCTCGCTGACGGCGTCGGCGGGAGGGTCGATGTCGCGCCACAGCGCCGGCTCGGCGACAAGATGGGCGATGCGGCCGTCGGCGCTGCGCTCGATGCGGCTCATCAAGCGCCCATGCAGGCGCACCTCGTCAAAGGGGTGACTCCCGTACAGAGCCCGCTGGATGCGATCGTCGTCGGCGCCCGCATCAAGCAGGCTGGCGGCCACCCGCAAGGTCTGTGAGCGGCCCCGCAAGAAACGGAAGGACCCAGTGTCGAAACTGATGGCAGCGTACAGCGCCGTGGCGATCGGTTCGTCGATAGGCCAGCCCAGGGCGGTAAGCAAGTGATAGGTCGCTTCACCCGTCGACGACAATTCGCTCGCGATGACGCCAGACAAGGCGCCCGCGCCGGCGACATGGTGGTCCACACAGAGGAGCTCAACGCCTGCGTCGCGCAAGGCGGCGGCGGGTGGGCCCGCGCGGTCGAGGGCGTTCGCATCGAGCACCAGGCCAAGGTCGGCCCCGACGAGCCAGTGGCGATCTTGGGGAAAGCAGCCCCATATTTCGGTCGGCCCGAGGAAGGCGTATCGGTCCGGCAATGGGTCCGCGTTGACGATCACCGCCTCGTGTCCGGAGGCCCGCAGGGCTCGCAGAAGGCCGACCTGACTGCCAAGACCATCGGCGTCGGGGTCGACATGGGTCATCAGGACAACGCGCCGTGCGGATCGGAGGCGGTCGAGAAACTCTCGGTCGAACCGAAGGCTTTCCCCCTTGGCGGAAGCGGCGGCGGTTGTGGCTGTGCTGTGCGACCCCATTGACCTGCCCGCCTGACCTGCCCGCCGGCCCCCGGTCTTCGGCGGCCAGCACGACGATCCCGTGGCCGTCCGGGCATGTCAAACAGATGAAACCCCTGGCACGGCTCGGGGCCTTCCATCCTCTTGGATGGCGACGACTTGCGACCTCCGTGTCCATGTCGCCTCGGCGGTGCCTGCCCGCGGCCAAGGGGCGAGCCGACCAACGACCGCGCGCCGAGCCGATAGGCCGCAACGCTCGCGAGGGTTGATTCGGGAGCGGGTCGGGACGGACGGGACGGACTCGAGAGGGCGAATGCGGGAAGATAGTGGCCCAGACAAGTGTTGGCAGCCGCCGCGCTTCGGCAGTTCTGCCGCGCCTGCCAACCCTTCGGTTTGCAGCGCGACCGGCCTCCGGTTTGCAGCGCGACCGGGGGCCTGTGATAGGCTGCGCCGTTGCGATTTGATGGGCGGGGCCGCTCGCCCGAACAGGACCGTGCATGGACGACGTCTATAGTCTCTTCGAACGCGGCGGACCGACGATGTACGCCATCGCCACCGTCGCGATTCTCTCCTTCACCATCTTCATTGAACGATTGGTGGCGATCCGCGGTCTTGTTCCAGACGTGCACGCGCTGTCACGCCGGGTACGCGACGCAGCCGCCAAGGGCGACCTACCGACCGTGCTGGCGAATTGCGCCGAGATGCGCCATCACCTCGCGCCAATCCTGGGCCGCGGCATCGAGCTGGCCATGCGCGGTGAGCCGCACGACGAGATTCTGGCTGTGATGGCGCGCGAGGCACGGCGGCTGTCGCTGCGCATGCGTCGTGGCCTCGGCCTGCTCGCCAGCTTCGGCACGATGGCGCCGTTTCTCGGCCTGCTTGGTACCGTGCTGGGCATCATGCGGGCGCTGCATCGGATGGGCGAGGAAGGCAGCGGCGGCTTCGATGTGGTCTCGCGGGGCGTGGCCGAGGCGCTCATCACGACCGCGACGGGGATCGTCGTCGCCGTAGTCATCGTGATTCTTCACCAGGTCCTCGGGGCTTGGCTTGGCCGCGCGGTTCTCGAGGTGCAGCTTCTCGTCGAGGAAGTAGCCGATCACCTCTCGCGTGTGCCGTCGGGCACAGCGCGACAGCACCCGGCCGTGGCGGGCGCCGACTCCGTGCCGGAGGCTGGCAATGCGCATCCCTGACTGGGGAGAACGTCCCGAGGAGATCGTCCAGCCCGGCGTGCAGCTGAACCTGACGCCGCTTGTCGATGTCGTCTTCGCCCTGCTGATCATCTACATGGTGTCATCGGCGGCGATGATCGAGCAGGGTCGCAGCGAGTCAGCGACCGGTCAGGTCGATCTCGCGCTGCCGGCCGGTTCGACGGAGGCGGGTTCGAAGAAGTCGACCGAGGTTGTGGTCCAGATCGACGCAGACGGAGCGCTCTACCGGGGCGGCGAAGCCACCGACATGCGTTCGCTGGAGAAGGCGCTAATCGAGAAGATCAGCCGCGACCCGGAGATGCAGGTGCGGGTCGAAGCCGATCGCAAGTTGACCTATGAGCGAGTCATGGAGTTGATCGCGAGGCTGCAGTCACTTGGGCTGCGCAACGTCGGCCTGGCGACACGTGCCGAGGGTGGCGAGGGTGGCGCGGCCGGTGTCGACTGACGCACCGTCAATCAGACCGCCGGCTCGTTTCCGGCCGACACTGATCGCGGCGCCAGCGCACCGCTAGGACCGCCTCGGCGGGGATCGCGCCCATACAAATCGCGCCAACCGAGGCGACTAGACCTCGGCAGCTTGAACGATGACCGCGAACTTCGCGCTGACGTCGCCGGCAAGCTTGGCAACAACCTCAAACTCACCAAGCTCCTTGATGGGCTCGACGATCGTCAGATCGCGGCGATCGAAGACGAATCCGTGATCTCCCATCAAATCGGCCAGCTCACGGGTCGTAACCGAGCCGAAGAGCTTGCCCTCTTCGCCAGCGTGCTTCGTGAGCGTGAGCTTGAAGCCCTTGAGCTTGTCGGCGACCGCGACGGAGTCGGCACGAGCGCGCTCGAGTCGCTTCGCAGCCACAGCCTGATTGTGCTTGAACTGTCCGAGGTTACGCTCGTTGGCGAGCATCGCCAGGTTGCGCGGCAGCAGATAGTTCATGCCGAAGCCATCGGCCACCTTGACGACATCGCCAATGCGCCCGACGTGCGGCACGTTCTCTCGCAAAATGACCTTCATCGTGGACTCCATTGGGGGGCGTTCGCGCTGATCGCTCGGGTCGATGCGGTGCCGTGCGACGGGGAACCCCGAAAGCGGCTTTGCCGATCCAACCCGATTGAGCGACGCCAATCACCTCAGCCCAGGTCAAGCGTTGGCTGAGTTGCTCGCGTACGGCATCAGAGCGAGGACACGTGCCTGCTTGATGGCGTTTTGCAGCGAGCGCTGGTGCGGAGCACACACGCCCGAAATGCGCCGAGGCACGATCTTGCCGCGCTCGGTGATGAAGCGCTTGAGCATGCTCGGGGTCTTGTAGTCGATGTACATGGATTTGTCGGCGCAGAACGGACATACCTTCCGGCGACGACGACGACGCAGCAGATCTCTCATGATGACACTCCCCTTCGGCTAGTCGTTGTAGTCGCGGTCGCCCCGGTCATAGCGGTCACCGCGGTCGCCGCGGTCGCCGCGGTCACCACGGTCGCCGCGATCGCGGCGCCGGAGGTACTGCTCCTCTTCGTCTTCCTCGCGCTCGGGCGTCCAGCTTTCGACGCGCTTGCGCTCGACCTCGACATCGAAGGCGGTCAGCGGCTTAAGGTCGCCAAGACGTGCCGTGTGGTAGCGAATGACGTCCGTCGACAGCTTGAGCTGTCGTTGGAGTTCCTCCACCACCGTCGGCGACGCGATGTAACCCATGTAGAAGTAGTTGCCCTTGCGGTTGCCGGCGATGTCGTACGCCAGCCGTCGCTTGCCCCAGTTGACCAGCTTCAGCTCGATGCCACCGTTCTGCTCCAGGGCCTTCAGGATGCGCCCGTGAACTTTCTCGATGGCTTCGTCGTCAGCTTCTGGGCGGGCGATAAAGATCGTCTCATAGAGACGGCAAAGAATCATGGAAGAACCTCTCCTCTTGGATCCGCGGCAGATTACCGCGTTCGCTCCCTTGCCTGCCCGTCGGGCGGCCGCGAGGCCACTCTTCGGCGCCTCTGGGGGAGCCAGGAGCGTCGGTGCCGGAACGTCCGACACCCGCTATGAAGGCAGTAGGGTCACACGACCTTTCTGCCATTCGTTTCGTTCGTCGCCACCTTGACGCCCTGCTCGATGAGCAGCCACAGCGTCCGCACGGTGGCGGTAATCAACGCAGGCAATGCTGCCCGCTCGTCGCCCGTGAAGCGACCCAGCACGTGGTCGGTGACCTCGCCCTGGCCCGGCCGCCCGACTCCCACCTTGAGGCGGACGAAGCGGTCGGTCCCCATGCGCTGGCGGATCGACCGGATGCCGTTGTGGCCTCCGTGACCGCCGCCGTCGCGAATCCGCAGCTCGCCAAACGGCAAGTCGATGTCGTCGTGAACAACGACCATCGCCTCCGCAGGCAGACGGTAGAACGCGCACATAGGCTGCACGCTGTCACCGCTGAGGTTCATGTACGTCAGCGGTTCGTGCACCAGCAGATCGTGCCGGCCCACCAGAAGGCGGCCGTGGCGACCGGAGAACTTGCGAGCCCATGTGACGCCGTGCTCGGCGGCGAGCGCGTCGACGGCCATGAAGCCGACGTTGTGGCGGGTCTCGGCGTATTCGCGCCCGAAGTTGCCCAGGCCAACGATCGCGCGGATCGCTTGCTCCTCTGGCATCGTCCGCTCTCCTCCGGCGCGCAATCTGCGTCGCTCACCAGGTTGTCATGCCACTGTCGCGGCCACGGCGCCGCGCAGGCGGCCGTGAACTCGGGCCGCGCGGCGGCTCTCCCTTCCGATCCTATTCTGCAACGGTCGCTGGCTCTGCTGCCTCTTCCTCCGCCACCTCAACCTCAAGCTTGGGCATCGTCACTCGCAACACCTTGTAGGAGCGCCTGAAGACCGGCACCACCCCATTGGGGAAGGGAAGATCCTCAACCGGCAGCGTGGTGCCGCCCAAGAACGGCGTGACGTTGACCTCGATATGGGTTGGCAGGGTCTCTGGCGTACAGCGCACCTTGACGAACCGGGTGATGATCTCAACGCGACCGCCGGCCTTCTCGCCAGCGGAGCGTCCCACGGTACGCACCGGCACGGTCACCGTGATCGGCGAGTCGGCCTCGACGACCATCAGGTCGACGTGCAGCAAGTTGCGCTTGACGGGATGGAGTTGGAACTCGCGAACCAACGCCAGCCTGGTCTCGCCGGAGAGCGTGATCTTGAAGATCTGGTTGGTCCCGTACACGCCCTGCAGGCCCTTGCGCATCGGCTTGGGATCGAGTGCGACTGACTGCGCGGCCTCGCCGTTGCGATAGACGACGGCGGGCAACAGCCCTGCCCGGCGGATCTTCTTGGCGATGTCGGTGCCGTTCAGGAATCGCGGACGGAGTTCGATATCGAGGGTATGCATCACATTCTCCCTAGCGGCTCGGCCGCGTGACCCACGCGCCGTCGGTCGCCGCACATCTCTACGATGCAGGCACCCGATCATTGCGTGGGCCGGCATTGCGTGGGCCGGGTGGCAAACCATGTTGCCGATGGTCCTTGTCCTGGCCAGCGGCACCCGTTTTGCGGGGTGCGGCGGCAGGCCGCGGAGCGCGCAGGAGTATGCGCATTCGGGACCTTCTGTCAATCGTCAGATGCGCTTCAGTCGGCGTTGCCAGCCCGGCTCGGTCCGTCGGCGACGGTTCGGCCAGGCCGGCTCAGTCCGTCGGCGACGGCTGGGGCAGGCCGCTTTCGGCAAGCTGCTCGAAGAGCTTGCGCTGCGCTCGGGACAGTTTCTGCGGGATCTGCACACGAACGTGGGCGTACTGGTCGCCATTGCCGTTGCCGGCGAGGTGCGGAACGCCGCGCCCGCGAATCCGAACCAGCTCGCCCGGTTGGATGCCGGCTGGGATCTTCACCTTGTCGGTACCGCCGCCGATCAGAGGCACTTCCAGGACACCGCCAAGCGTCGCGGTCACCACGCCGATCACAGCCTCGCAGTGCAGATCGTCACCGTCGCGCTGGAAGACTGGGTGGGGCTCGACAGCCAGCACGACGTAGAGGTCGCCGGCCGTTCCGCCGCGGTCGCCAGCTTCGCCCTCGCCGGAGATGCGAAGCCGGGTGCCAGTGTCGACGCCGGCGGGTACCTTGATGCGCACCGTACGTTCGATCCGTATCTGGCCGGCACCTCCGCACCCTGAGCATCGATCGACGTCGCGAACCATGCGTCCCTGGCCACCGCACATCGAGCAGGTCACCGACAGCATGAACGGACCCTGGGCGTGGTTGACCTGGCCACGGCCATGGCACTGAGGGCAGGTCTGGGGCTGGGCGTCGGCGCGTGCGCCCGCGCCGTCGCAGTCACCGCAGCGCTCCATGCGGGGCAGTGCCAGCTCCTGGGCGATACCTGTGACCGCCTGTTCGAGCGTGATCGCCATGTCGTAGCGCAGGTCTGCGCCACGGCCGGGACCTCGCCGCGCCCTGCGCCGCCCGCCCATACCAAAGATATCACCGAAGATGTCGCCGAAATGACTGAAGAGATCGTCGACTGAT
>CALGHC010000134.1 GCA_937915965.1 uncultured Myxococcales bacterium | reverse complement strand
GGCGGCGTCGGCCGCCGCCGCGTCGAGCCCGGCGTCGAGCCCGCCGGTGGCGCCCGTGTCGACTCCAACCGAGGTGTCCACCGCGGCGTCCACTTCGGTTTGCGCGACGGAGTCGACCTCCGCGCCGCCGCCGCCGCCCGTCACGGCGTCGCAAGCACCAAGCGAGACGAGCGCCGCCAGCAGCGCCAGCGCCAGGAACCACGCGCGACCGTCCGGATTCACACCGCCCGGATTCACACCGTCCGGATTCACACCGCCCGGATTCACACCGCCCGGATTCACACCGCCCGGATTCACACCATCCGGATTCGCACCGACCGGATTCGCTTTGACCTGCCGGCTACTGACTCGTGTTGTTTGTCCGCTCACGGCTGCTTCTCCCGCGTAGGTCCGCTCCGGGCGGATCGACCGCAATGGCGCCTTGTACCTCATTGCGCCGCGGCGGTCACCTGATAACCGGACGTTTGTGTCCTGTGTTTCCCTGGCGTTGCGGGCACATGTGGCAAGTTCGCGCTGGACATCGTTCGCCTTCGAATGTATATCGGGCTTGCTTGGTCCTATTTGGACTTCAGACCCCTGCCCCCATCGACCCGTGGCCTGTCACGCCCCCCCTCCAAGAGCCCCTCCAAGAGCCCCTCCAAGAGCCCCTCGAGAGCCCCTCAAGAGTCCGTCAGGAGCCCGTCATGACGCCAATCGAACAAGCCACACAGCGCAACTTCGACATCGCCGCTTTCGACGGCCCCGCCGGCCCGAATGCCACGGTGCGCGCGCACGCCAGCGCCACGGCCACCCGCTGGCGTGCGTTCGTGCAGATGACCCGGCCGAGCGTTGTCGCCCTGGTCTTCTTTACCGGCGTGCCGATGTTGGCGCTGAACACCGGAGCATGGCCGCCTCTGGGCACAGCTGCGGCGATCCTCTTCGGCATCGCGCTGGCCGCCGCCGCGAGCTCGGTCTTCAACGCCTGGATCGAGCGCGACCTCGACACCCGCATGGAGCGCACCCGCGGCCGGCCGTTGCCGTCGGGGCGGGTGCAGCCGCGCGAAGCGCTGATCTTCGCTTGGCTGCTGACGATCGCCTCATTGGTGGTCATGACGTTGGCAGGACATCCGCTTGGCGTCGTCGGCGCCGCGGCGACCATCGCGTTCTACGTCTTCGTCTACACCATCTGGCTCAAGCCGCGCACGCCCCTGAACATCGTCATCGGTGGCGCCGCCGGCGCAGCGCCACCGCTGATCGTCGACGCGGCGCTCAACGGCTCGGTGGGTCTGATGAGCCTGAACCTCTTTGTGCTCGTCTTCCTGTGGACGCCGCCGCACTTCTGGGCGATCTCGCTGTTTCGCAAAGAGGACTACCGCGCCGCGGGTTTCCCGATGCTGCCGATCACCCACGGCAACGAGGCGACCCGCCGCCGCATCGTCTTCTACGCCCTCTCGATGGTGCCCTTCGCGACGCTGCCGGCGCTCACCGGGCACCTCAGCCACGCATACGGCGCCGTCGCGCTGGCCATCAGCGGTTGGTTCCTGTGGCGTTGCGTGCATCTGTGGCGTGAGCGAACCGACAAGGCCGCGCGCGGCGTCATGGGCGCGTCGCTGGTGTACCTGTTCGTGATCTGTGCCGCGATGGCGCTCGACCTGCTCTTGGCGTCGGCCAACCAGTAGGCGTCGGCCAACCCGTATGCGACGGCCAGCCTGCGGGCAGGGGCCAACCGAAACACCGCCTTGAGGCGGCCTGGACGGCAGATGATGTGGATGACACACGAAGGCAGCCGGACGAGTCCCGCCAGCGGCCAGGGACTGGCGACTGAGCGATCGCGCTGGCGTGCCGCTGCGATGGCCGCGGGCATGTTGGTCGCGGCGTTGTTGGCGTTGACCCTGGCCGGCTGCGAGGCCAGCTACCCCCGCGATACCCTCGCGCCGGTATCGGACGAGGGAGACGTCAGCGCCTGGTTCTTCTGGCTGTACATGATCCTCGACACGGTGATCTTCGCGGTCGTCTGTGCGCTCTTCGTCTACGCTTTGGTGCGCTTCCGCAAGAAGGACGGTGACGACGGCAGCCTGCCGCCACAGGTCTACGGCAACCACAAGCTCGAGCTGATCTGGACCGTGATCCCGACGATCATCGTCCTGGTTCTCGCCGTCGTCACGGTCGGCGGCATCTTCCGCCTGTCGACGCCCCCCAAGATCGAGCAGAAGGTCGTCGAGATCGACGTCACCGGCAAGCAGTGGTGGTGGGAGTTCGACTACAAACACGAGGCCATCACCGCGGCCAACGAGATGCACGTCGAGATCGGCACGCCGGTGATCTTGAACCTGACCTCCACGGACGTGATCCACGCGTTCTGGGTGCCGCGCATGGGCGGCAAACGCGACGCGACGCCGGGGCGCACCTACCCGCTGTACTTCACACCGCGCGAGCTCGGCACATTTGACGGCCAGTGCGCCGAACTCTGCGGCGCGAGTCACGCGCTCATGGGGCTGCGCATCGTCGTGCACGCCAAGGAAGGCGAGGACAGCTACGACGCCTGGGTAGCGGGCCAGCGGGCGCCCGCTCGCGAGGCCGAGACCGACGTCGAGAAGGCCGGCAAGCAGATCTTCCTCACCCGTGGCTGCGTCGCCTGCCACAGCGTCAAGGGGGTCGCCGAGCTCGCGCCGCAGGCCCGCGGGGCGATCTCGGGGCCGAACCTGACCCACGTGGGTTCGCGCAGCACCATCCTCGCCCTGACACGCGAGAACACGGTCGACAACATCGCCGCCTGGGTACAGAACCCGGCGGCCGTCAAGCAAGGCTCGCGCATGCCGAACTTTGGCGTGAACGCCGATGACGCACGCGCCGTCGCGACCTGGCTGCACAGCCTGAAGTAGACGCCAGTACTTCGACCGCGCAACCCGGTCGAGCCGTGAGACGACGAGAGCAAGAAGACGCGCACTCGCGCGCACCGAACGAGCGCTCGAAGCAGCAGTGGAGACGACAAAATGGCCACCCTCATCGCGACCGTCGCTGACCTGAACGGCCCACAGCCGGTTCAGCACCGCGTGCGGCCCGAAGCCACCTCGGCGCTTGTCGACTGGCTCACAACCGTCGACCACAAGAAGATCGGCATCTTGTACTGGGCGACCGGACTGCTGGGGCTGCTCATCGGTGGCCTCGAGGCGGTGCTCTTTCGCATCCAGCTTTCGGTCCCCGACAACGACTTCCTCGCCGGCGAGACCTTCAACGGCCTGGTCACGATGCACGCCACGTCGATGGTCTTCCTCGCCGTCATGCCGATGGCGGCCGGCATCGCCAACTACTTCATCCCGTTGATGATCGGCGCGCGCGACGTCGCCTTCCCGCGCCTCAACGCCTGGTCGTACTGGACCTTCCTCGCCGGCTTCCTCGTCCTCAACGCGAGCTTCGTCTTCGGCGGCCCGCCGGCGGCAGGCTGGTTTGGTTACGCGCCCCTGACCGAGCGCGGCATGACCGGCGCTGGCATGCCTGACACAGGCATCGACTTCTGGTGGGGAGGCCTCGCGCTGCTGTCGGCGGCCTCGTTGGCGTCGAGCGTCAACCTGATCGTGACGATCCTCAACCTGCGCGCGCCGGGCATGACCCTGATGCGGATGCCGGTGCTGATCTGGATGCTGCTGGTCATCCAGTTCCTGCTCGCCTTGTCGTTCCCGCCGATCACCGTCGGTCTGATCCTGCTCGCCCTCGATCGCAACTTCGGCACGGTCTTCTATCAGGTCGGCATGGGCGGCGATCCGCATCTGTGGCAGCACCTCTTCTGGCTGTTTGGCCACCCCGAGGTCTACGTCCTGATCCTGCCGTCGATGGGCATCGTCTCGGAGATCCTGCCGGTCTTTACGCGCCGGCCGCTCTTTGGCCAGGTCGCCATCATCTTCTCGGGCATCTTCATCGGCTTCGTCGGCTTCGGCGTCTGGGCCCACCACATGTTCACGTCGGGCATGGGGCCGGTCGCGGACGCGGCATTCGCCTCGACGACGGCGATCATCGCCATCCCCACCGGGGTCAAGATCTTCAACTGGGTGTTTACCCTTTGGGGAGGCAAGATCACCTTCCCGACCGCGATGTTGTTCGCCGTCGCATTCATCCCGATGTTCACCCTGGGCGGCCTGTCGGGCCTGATGCACGCGAGCCCGCCGCTCGATCTGCAGCAGCACGACACCTACTTCGTCGTCGCCCATTTCCACTACGTGCTGGTCGGCGGCGCCCTGCTCGGCCTCTTCGCTGGCGCGTACTTCTACATCCCCAAGGTCACCGGCCGGATGCTCAACGAAGCCCTGGGCAAGTGGCACTTCTGGCTCTTCCTCATCGGCATGAACCTGACCTTCTTCCCCCAGCACATCTTGGGCAACCACGGCATGGCGCGGCGCATCTACACGTACCCGGCCGACGCCGGCTGGGCGGTTGAGAACATGCTCGGCACGGTCGGCGCGCTGGTCATGACGGTCGCGACGCTGATCTTCGTCTACAACTTCTTCGTCAGCCTCAAGCACGGCGTGAAGGCCGGCGCCGACCCCTGGGACGCCTGCACGCTTGAGTGGACGGTCTCTTCACCGCCGCCGGCGCACAACTTCGACTACACCCCGGTGATCCTCTCGGAGCGACCGCTGTGGGACCACAAATACACGCCTGGTCTGCAGATGCAGCCTCCCACCGTCGCCGAGCATTTCCACATGCCGGCGGGCTCGTGGCGCCCCATCTCGACGTCGACGTGCGTCCTGCTGGTCATCGTCGGGCTGCTCAGCCACTGGGCCATCTCCATCGTCGGCGCTGTCGCGCTGATCGCGTCGGTTTGGTTCTGGGTCAACGAGCCAGTGTAGCGGACGGTAGCGGACGGTAGCGGACGGTAGCGGACGGTAGCGGACGGCAGCAGCAACAAGGAAGAACATCATGAGCGCAGACGCCATCACCCCCGCCGACTTCGCCCGCCGCGACGACCCCTTGGGCGGCAGCGACGCCGGCCGCGGCGGTCCCCACGACCTCGTCGAGATCCACTCGATGGACGTGCCGCACATCAAGCTGGGGATTTGGACCTTCCTCGGCTCGGAATGCATGTTCTTCGGCTCGCTGATCGCG
>CALGHC010000133.1 GCA_937915965.1 uncultured Myxococcales bacterium | reverse complement strand
GTCATGATTCACAAGATCCACGCCGGCGGCGAGCTCGCCTCGATCCCCGGCAAGGACGGCATCGTCTGGGACAACCCGGCAACGGCGGACTACGACGAGAGCGCCGACAACGGCGAGTTCGCCATCTGGGGCTACAAGGACAGCAAGCACACCTGGTGGAAGGTCGGCTTCCCCGCGGTCCTGCGAAACTGCACAAAGTGCCATCAGGGCGAGGGTGCCGACGTCAACAACTGGAAGAAGAAGCCGACGCGCGCCGCCTGCGGTTCGTGCCACGACGACGTCAACTTTGAAACCGGCGATGGTCACAAAGGCGGCAAGAAGGAAGACAGCGTCTGCGGCGGCTGCCACAACGACAACGACATCGCCGGGTATCACGACTGGACCAGTAAGGACGAGCGCAACATCCCCGAGTTCGAGGTCAAGCTCAGCGTCTCGGAGCCGAACAACGGCCTGTTCTTCGAGGGTGATGAGCAGCCGATCGTCACGCTGGTCTTGTTGGAGAACGGCGAGCCGCTCGACCACACCACGATGGTGCAAGATGACAAGGCCGAAGGCTGCACGGTCAGCGATCCGTGTCCGGACCGCGATGGCAAGTTCAGGGCTTCGCTCCTGATGGTCCACGGGCCGCGCGCCCATCGGATGCCCGTGCTGACCACGGGAGCGCGGGTCGCGGTCGTCGCCACAGGCGCCGGACCATTCGACCTCAGCGGGCTGGCTGACAAGGACGTCGGCATTGCGCTGTCGCTCGACCAAGGCGTCGACATCTTCGCAACCGACCCGGGCGGCGCTGACTCCATCGTCGCGGGCACGGTCAGCGTGACGGTCGCGGCCAACACGTTTGCCGACTTCACCAAGGTGAGCACCGATGAGTTGATTGGCTGGCTCAACGCCAACAGCGGGTTCGCCGCCCGCGCGATCGCCTGGAAGATGGGCGACCAACTGGCGATCCGCAGCCGCAACCTTGGCCCGGTCTACGGGCTGCAGCTGCTGGACAGCGCAGTCACGGAACACGTCTTCGGCGGAGATACGGTCGCGAAGTACGTCGACGCATTCTACGTGACCGCCAGCCTTGCCCAGCCGTCGAATCCCGCCGACGACGACCCGAAGGTCACGCGCAGCAAGGACAGCGTCACCTACAGCCTCGACCCGGTGACTGACCTGAAGCCGGGCACCTACGTCGCCGGCGTCGAGATGGCAGATCGCGGCCGCGTCAACTCGTTCGACTACAAGACTCCGTCGGTCGCCTGGGTGGCCTTCCAGGTCAAACAGGAGGCGGTCGAGAAGCCGGTGGCCGGTGGCTGCGATCGCTGCCACCAAAACTCCGATGGCGTCGGCATGGTCTTTGACCCCGTACGCCACAGCAAAAAGTTGGGCTACGACGCCCCAGACCAGTGCGGCGCCTGCCACGATTACCTCACCCGCGCGCCGACGTCTGCCGGCTGGGATGGCGCGCGCCCGCTGTCGCGACGCGTGCACGCTGTGCACTTTGGCAGCAACCTGCACTTCCCGATCGCGACGGTGGGCCACAGCGATGCGGTGCCTGGGCGCAACTGGGACATCACCCTGCCGCTCGACCCGCGCAACTGCGAGGTCTGTCACAACCCTGAGACCACCAGCGGCACCTGGCAGACCAACCCGAACCGGATCGCTTGCGGGGGATGTCACGACTCGCTCGCGGCACAAGCCCACATCAAGACGATGACCTGGGATCCGACACCGAGCGCGCCGTACAGCGGCGACGAGCTTGAGGCCTGTGCGGCGTGCCACTAGGCGAAGTGTCGCGGAGCAGCATGTCACGGAGCAGCATGTCACAGACCAGCATGTCACGAACGAGGCGCGGGGACCCAGGTCGGAGGACGCCATGAGCGCGACAGCTCCAACACGCCAGCGCAGGCGACGGCTCGTCGGCTTGATCATGGCCGCCTGCTGCGCCAGCGCGACCGTCTGCCCGGACCGTCCGGCCGCAGCCCAAGAGGCGATCAGTGACGGCGCGATGGGTGCCTTGAAATTGGCCAAGTTCCACTACGAGAAGGGCCACTTCGACAAGGCGGCGGCCCTCTTCCTGGAGGCCTACCAGATCCAGCCGCGCGCGGAGTTCCTCTTCAACGCGGCGCGCGCCTACCACCGGGGCATGAAGCTCGACGAGGCCGAGAAGCGCTATCGCGAATGCCTCGCGCTCAAGGACGTCGAGCCGGCGGTCGTCAAGCGCATCGACCTGCACCTCTCCGAGGTGGTCGCCATCAAGACGGCGCTCGCGGCGGCACGCAAGGGTGGCAAGGACGAAGCGGCCGCCGCCTTGCCCAAGGGGGAGCCCGCGGCGGACCCGGGTCTCGAGGGCGTCAAGGACGTCGAACCGGAAGCAGAGGTGGCTGGCGCAGGGCCCAAGCAGGTGGGCAAGGAGGTCGCAAAGCCGGCGACGGCGACACCGGCGGCGGCGAAACCGGCGACGGGGACACCGACACCGACGGCGCCGACGACAGCGACGACGACAAATCCTGCGCCTGGGGCGGCGACCGATGGCGTGGCCGCGGCCAAGTCGGCTGCCAAGCCCCCCGAGGCGGTGGTCGCCAAGACTGCCAAGGCTGCCAAGGCCGCGCCCGTGGTCGTTCCACCTGAGGTCGAGGCTGCGCCGCTCGGCGTCGTCAAGGGCGGAGGCGGCGGCTGGATGGCACCGGCTGGTTGGGCGTCGCTGGCCGTCGGCGCGGTCGCCGCGGGCGTGGGCGCCTGGCTGTACCTGGCCGCGCAGGCGGACGGCGCGGCGCTCGACGAAAAGGCCGGAATCCGCAACGCAAATGGCGACGTGACCGGGATCTACGAGAGCGATTTCAACGCCCAGAAAGCCGACGCAGAGTCGGGTCTGCTCGCTGGCGGCGCGATCCTCGGGGTCGGTGTCGCGGCGATCGGCGCCGGGCTCGGGCTCGTCGCAATGGCGCCGGATGATACCGCGCTTGCGCTAGATATCGGCCCAGGCCGGCTGGGAGCGATCGCCTGCTGGAGGTTTTGAGGCGGATCGTACCAAACGGACCGCGACGACGCGGACCGTTCGAAGCGGTCCGATTTGTTCGTGCATGGCGGACCTGCTGCGCACGACCGAGGACGAGGGAGGCGGAGATGCAGCGCATCGCGCTGATAGTAGGCGTTCTGATCGGTTGTCTGGGCTGCTCCGTGCAGACGCCCGACGCGTCTTTTGAATGCTCAGACGAAGGAGCCGCTTGCGACGACGGCAACCCCTGTACGGTCGGCGACGCCTGCAAGGCGGGCGCCTGCGCGCCGGGCAACCCCACCGACTTCGAGACCTGCTGCGCGTCTGTCGGCGGCGCGGTCGGCGGCGCGTGCATCGCTCACGACGAGGCTGGAGACTGGGGCCTCGTGCCCGAAGGGAGTCTCTGGATGGGCTGCAACGGCGCCCTCGATCTGTCCTGCCAACCAGACGAGGCACCGCAGCACGAGGTCCAGATCAGCAAGCCATACTGGATCGGCGTCCACGAGGTCACCGTCAAGGCGTATCAAACATGCGTTGAGTTCGGCGGGTGCGCCGACCCACCCGCTGCGGGCGGGCAGTGCAACTGGGGCGCCACGGGTCGCGAGATGCACCCGGTGAACTGCGTCACCTGGCACCAGGCCGATGCCTTCTGCGCTTGGGCGGGTGGTCGTCTGCCCAGCGAAGCCGAGTGGGAGCTCGCGGCCCGAGGACGCTGCGAAGACAATCCCGGCGACGACTGCGCAGCGGCAATGCGGGTATGGCCGTGGGGGCACGACACGCCCAAGTGCGGCGACACCTCCGTCTTCGATGCTGGCGCCGGTAGCGGCTGCGCCCAGGGGGGAACCTGGGAGGTCGGCAGCGGCTCGGCCGAGGGCAAGAGCCCGTTCGGGATGCAGGACATGGCCGGCAATGTCTGGGAGTGGACGGCCGATGGCTACGACGTCGACGGCTACGCAGCGCTGGCGGAGACCCCTGCGATCGACCCCATGGCCGCAGTTGGCGACGACCTACGGGTGCGGCGCGGCGGCGGTTTCAGCAGCGTGGCGACCTACACACGGCCGGGAGCCCGCGCCGGCGACAAGGCATCGTCCGCTGCGGTAACGCTTGGATTCCGCTGTGCTCGGTCGACAGGGCCGTAGGCTCGAGCGCCGCGACGCGGGTGGCGACGACCATCGCGGCAAGCGCCACGGTGAGCGCGGCCAGCGCCGGCCCGGCTGGATTTGTGGGCGGCGCGCGGCGAATTCACTGCCTTCTTGACCGATTCGCCCCATAGGGTCAAGATGTTGCCCTCGTGCGCCCCCTGGATTTGACTGGGCAGCGCCGACACGGGCCGCTCTGGGGAACCATCGCATCTACGGCGAAACCGAGCGTGGGGACCGCGGGGCGACGGTGCCCTGCGGTGGAGGCTTCTACTTGTCTCATTCAGCTGTTGTCTTTCCAGGTCAGGGTTCGCAGCGTCGTGGCATGGCCCTCGACTTCGCGGCCGACGTGCCCGAATCCGCCGCGGTCTTCGCCGAGGCGAGCGATGCGTTGGCGTTCGACGTGGTCGCGCTCTGCCGGGACGAGGATCCGCGACTGGACCAGACCGAGTTCGCACAGCCCTGCATCCTGACCGCCGAGATCGCGATGCTGCGGGGCATCCAAGCCCGCTTCGACTTCGCCCCGGTGCTCTTCGGTGGCCACAGCTTGGGCGAGTACACGGCGCTGGTTGCGGCGGGGGTCGTCTCGCTGTCGACGGCTGTGCAGCTGGTTCACACCCGCGGCCGCCTGATGCAGCACGCGACACCCATCGGGTTTGGCGCGATGGCGGCGTTGATGCGCGACGACCTGCCGCTCGACGAGATCCGCGAGCTGGGTCAGCGCCACGGGGTCGACCTGGCGAACGACAACTCGGCGGTGCAGGTCGTCGTCTCCGGTGAACAGCACGCGGTTGACAGCCTGTGCGCCGAGCTCGCCGGGCGCTACGTAGACGGAAGCCTGCGGATCGTTCCGCTGACCGTCACGGCGCCCTTCCATTCGCGCCACATGGTCCAGGTCGAGGAGGCGTTCCGCCCGGTCCTCGAGGCAGCGCGCGACGAGCTCAACGCGGCCGAG
>CALGHC010000132.1 GCA_937915965.1 uncultured Myxococcales bacterium | reverse complement strand
TCGAGACCGTGTGGCTCCGTCCGCCTCCCGCGCAGCGGCCGCGGGCGCCGCCGCTGCGCCGCCGTCGTCGTCTGAAGCCGAGCCAAAGGCCGCATCCGGGTCCGCTTCGGACCTCGCCGTCGCGTCAGCGCGCCCAGGGGGAGGCGAGCCGGATCTCGTCCCGGAGGCCGAATCGGCGTCGGCGTCGGCGTCGGAGCCTGCCTTGGAGCCTGCCTTGGAGCTCGAATCGGAGTCGGAGCTGGAAGCAGATTTGGAGCCTGCCTCGGAACCCGCGTTCGAGGCCGCGCTCGAGGCCGACGAGGAGCTCGCCCCCGCCCCCGAACCTGCGCCCGCCCCCGAGATCGTCCGCCCCGATTCAGCGCTGCCCGCGGCCACCCACGTGGTGCGCGGCACAGCCGCAGACACCGACGCGCCCTGGCTCGCCCTGCGCGGTGCCCCCTTCTCGGGCTCGACCCTGATCGCGGAGATGCCCGATGGCACCCGGCTACGCGTGATCCGCCGCAAGGGGAGCTGGCTGCAGGTCGAAGTTCGATCCGGCGAGGCCTCCGGGCGCCGCGGCTGGGCGCACAGGAGCTGGATCAAGTCGCTGTAGTGCCTGGTGGCGATGGCTCGATGGCCTTGGTCACTCCGCGCAGCCAGCGGTCGATGTCGCTGCGGTACAGGCGCGACAGACGGCGGTCCGACGGTCCTCCTGCGAGCGCCGTATGGGCGCCCCGCTCAGCGAAGTCGACGATCAGCCGGAACGACGGTGCGATGGTCGTGTCGCGGCCACCGCTGCGCAGGATCTGGCCCTGGCGGATCGTCGCGCGGCCTCCCGCCAGCGGTACGGGACCCTCGCTGAAGCCAAAGAACTCGGCGGCACGGCCGCTGAACAGCAGATGCGTCATGGTGATGTGGCGGGTCTCTCCCCACGGTCGCATCGCCGTGGTCCGCAGCGCCTTGCGCGCGACGCGCTCAAAGACCGCATCGCGGCCCTCGTCGCCGTACCAGACGCTGCGTGGGTCGAGCAGGACGCGGTCAAAGAAGCCGTAGAACTCCACCAGGATCGCCGTCTCGTCGCGCAGATGTTGCGCCACCTGAGCGCCCAGGACGCCGCCGAAGACCTCGTCGAAGAGGCCCCGGTAGAACGCCTCGAAGAGCACCGGCGATTCACTCTGCAGGTCGTAGCGGCAGTCCCAGTCGCGCAGTCGGTCGCCTTGCAAGCTGCGCGGCAGCATCGGTCGGAGGATGTCCATGAAGGCGCGCGCTTGATTCGACAGGACGTCGGTCTGCATGCGCTCTGTCGCGCTGAGGCTCCAGTCGCTTCGCTGGGAGATCAGGTCGGCGATGCGCTCAGCGCGGTAGCTCGCCATCGGCGCGTTGATCGGCTTGGCCCGACCGAGGTGGTTGAGGTCGTTGTTGGCGGTGACCAGGAACCCCTCGGAGGGGTCGAGCGCGCGCGGCAGGTCCCCTGGGTCGACGAAGCCCTGCCAGTCGTTGGCGGGGTCCCAGCCGGGCAGGGGCACCAGGCCCTGGTTGGGCTTGCGTCGGATCGGCATCAAGCCGGACATCTGGTAGGCGATGTGGTCGTCCGTGTCGGCAAAGACCCAGTTCCAGGCCGTCTCGACGCGCGCCGCTGCGGCCGCACCTTCGCGCACGTTCTTTGCTCGACGCAGGTCGAAGAAGGCACCCAGCGAGGCTGCGCCGGTGCCACGTGCCGCCGTCCAGCGCGTCGTGAGCAGGAGGCCAGCGACGTGCGGGTCGCCATCGACGAGGCCGTGGTCGTTCTCCCAGCAGATCAGCTCCTCGCTGCCGCCGCCCTTGTAGCGGATGGTCTCGCGGCGCTCGCGGAACGCCAGCCACTTCTCTTCGCCGCCCTCGTTGCGGCGGTAGCAGCCGTCGCGGCAGTCCTCGACCCAGGAGTCGACGCCGTCCATGAAGGCGTAGGTCACGCCCCAGGCGAGGCTGGCGTTGCGGCCGATGATCATCGCCGGCAGGCCGGGCATGGTCGCGGCGATGCAGTAGTCGTCCATGCAGTCGTCGTCGTTGGACGCTTCGAGCACCGCCTCGTACCAGACTGCCGGCAGGCGATTGACCTCAAGATGCGGGTCGTTGGCCAGCATGGCCGCACCCGACGCCGTGTGACGACCGGAGATCACCCAGTTGTTCGAACCCACGGCGGTCGCGAGCGCGCTTGCCCAGAGCACCCCAGGCGGAACGATCCGCTCGCCCAGCCGCACCTTGCGCAGCAGGTAGGCGTCGAGGTCTTCGAGCTGGCCAGGGAAGAGCGCCTCGAGGCGGTCGCGGCTCACCCCTGCTTTGACCAGCTCGACGACGAAGCGCTCAAGCTCGCCCTGCGTCTGCGCCAGTCCGATCCAGGCGATCGCCCGCGACAGCATGATCGCGTCGGCGACGGTCCACGGCGCGGGTCGATAGCGAGCCAACCGCAGCTCGAACGGGAGCGAGACCGCCAACGCGGCGTCGATGCCGGCGCAGTAGGCGTCGGCGAGCGCTCGATCCGCTGCGCTGAGGCGGTCCGCCTCTGCTTCGGCGTCGGCCGCGAAGCCCAGGCGGCGAAACGTGCGATCGAGGGCGCGGGTCTCGGCGCTGTCGCGCAGCAGCTCGGCCGTGCGTCCGCTGACGACCACCCGCTGCAGCAGCACTTGAAGGGCGCGATCTGTGCCGTGACAGTAGCCCAGGCCCCGGTAGAGGTCCGCCTCGCTGCCGGCGCGAATATGGGGCACGCCATGGCTATCGCGGACGATGTGGATCGTCCCCTCGCCCTGGATTGTCCAACGGTTTGCGGTCATCGAGGCTGGCTCCTGCGGTCCTGGTCCGTCGGCCCCCGGCGCTACTGTACGGCATCGATCCGATAGGGCAAGGGCGGGACGCGGCGGCGGGTGCGCGGCGCGGCGCGCGGGCGCGGTTCACGATTCCGGGTCAGCAGCCGCGCGCGTGATCGGCAGCCGTTCGCCTCTCTTTTCTTGGGGGTCGGGGCTCGACCCCCAG
>CALGHC010000131.1 GCA_937915965.1 uncultured Myxococcales bacterium | reverse complement strand
GAGACCGGTGAGCTGTGGATGCGCGTTCCCCGCAAGAAGGACCTGCGTCAGGGCACGACGACCATCTACGACAAGGAGGGCCACGTCAGCGCCGAGGTGCCCTACGTCGACGACAAACGCAGCGGCACGGCCGTCCTCTACTACCCCAACGGCGGCAAACGAGCAGAGCAGCCCTACGTCGACGATCAGATCGTCGGTGACGTCCGGACCTGGTACGCCGACGGCTCGCTGCGCAGCATCGAACCCAAGGCTCCCGAGGGTGGCACGGGGACGGAACAGTGGTGGCACAAGAACGGCAAGCTCTGGATGGAGGTGCCGATTGTCCAGGGGCGTCGCCACGGCGTGGTCAGCATCTATACGGAGCGGAGTTGGAAGTGGGCGGACATCCAGTGGGTCGACGGTAGCCGCCAGGGCGACGAGATCCGCTACGTCAAGTCGGGCAAACGTTACGCGGTGCAGCGCTGGCAGAACGACCAGCCGTTGGGCGCGCTGCGCTATTTCACGCCCAACGGCCTGCGCCTGACCCATGGCGAGATGCAGGTCTGGCTGTCGAAGCAGCGCCGCGCCCGCGAGATCCGCGCCGCCGAGGCCGAGAAGAAGGCCACCGTCGTGACGCGCTGGGACAACGGCAAGAAACGCCGCGAGGTGGCCTGGAACGAGACAAGCCAGAACTACCGCGAGCGCCTGTACGACGAGGACGGCCAGCTGCGCAGCGAGGCGACCCTCGACGGTGCCAAGAAGCGCCAGGGAGTCGCACGTTTCTTCCGCAACGACGGCACGCTCTTCTCAGAGGTGCCGTTCACCGACGACAAGCGCCAGGGCAAGGAGGTTCGCTTCGACGTCAAGGGCGAGCGTGAGGTCGAGATCACCTACAGTGACGACGAGCCGACCGGGCGGATCCAGACCTGGTATCCCACCGGCGAGCTGCGCAGCGTCTATCCCTCGGGCGAAGAGAAAGCGCGGGGCCTCGAGGTTCAGTACGAGCGCAAGGGCGGCTGGCGCATGGCCGTGCCCATGGTCGCTGGCAAGCGCCACGGCGTCGCCAGCTACTACGACGAGAAGGGAAACAAGGTCGCGCAGGTGAGCTACGTCGCTGGCGAGCCCGGCGGCTTCGAGGTGCAGTTCCACGGCAACGGCGAGACCCGCATGGTCGTGCCGATCGTCGGTGGCAAGCGCCAGGGCAAAGCGGTCGTCTACAGCCCGTTCGGCATCAAGCGTCAGGAGATCCCCTACGTCGACGGCAAGATGCACGGCGAGGCGCTTGATTTCGTGCCCTCGGGCGTACCGGTGCGTAGGTCGATCTATCGCGATGGTGAATTGCTGAAGGTCGAGTCGGTAGTGCCGGGGACCAAGGACAAGCCCTGACCGGTTATTGCGACCTCGCTGACCTCGCTGACCTCGCTGACCTCGCCGACCTCGCCGGCTTCGTCGCGACCGCCGAGACCTCTGGGCCATTCCACGGCGCGATCCACCACAGCATCACCATCCCTGGGATCGCCAACGCGGTGCAGAACAGGAAGTAGCCGGTCCACCCCAGGCCCTGCCAGTCGCCGACGCCCTCGATCAGGGAGCCGGCGGCGGCGTTGGCGAAGGTGCGGGGCACGGCGGCGAAGCTGGTCAGCAAGGCGAACTGGGTTGCGGTGTGCTGGCGGCTGACGGCGTGGCCGATGAAGGTCACAAAGACCGCCGTGCCCAGCCCGACACCCAGGTACTCGCCCGACACGACGACGAAGAGCAGGGTCGAATCGCGCCCCACCTCCGAAAGCGCCGCGAAACCGAGAATCGTTGCGAGCTGCAGGAACCCCGCGATCCACAGCGAGCGGTTCACCCCAAAGCGGCCGAGCAGGCCAGCGGCGAGAGCGGCGCCGGCGACAAACGACCACAGGGTGGCTGCCTTGGCGACCGTGCCGATCTCGGTCTTGCTGAAGCCAACGTCGAGGTAGAAGGGCGTGATCAGCGCCGTCGCCATCGAGTCGCCGAGCTTGTACAGCAGCATGAACGCGAGCAGACCGAGCGCGGCCCGCCAGCCGCCGCGGCCGATGAACTCGATGAACGGATCGGCGACCGAGCGCCACCAACTGCGCGGCTCGTGGTGCACCTCAGGCTCGGGCATCCACAGCGTGGTCGCGATGCCGACGAGCATGAACGCGGCGACGACCAGGTGGACCTGGCTCCAGCTGAGGTGGTCCGCGAGGATCAGGCCGAGCGAGCCGGGCACGAGGGTCGAGAGGCGGTAGGCGTTGACGAAGAGGCTGCTGCCGACGCCGAACTCGTGGTCATCGAGCAGCTCGCGGCGGTGGGCGTCGAGCACGATGTCCTGACTGGCCGAGAAGAACGCGACGATGCCCGCCAGCCAGGCGATGCGCTCGACGTCGGCGCTTGCGTCGAGGAGCGACATCGCGGCGAGGCCCAGGGTCAGCGCGATCTGGGTGATCAGCGCCCAGCCCCGCCGTCGACCAAGCAGGGGCGGCGGCAGGCGGTCCAGCAGCGGCGCCCAGGCGAACTTCCACGTGTAGGGGAACGAGACCAGAGCGAAGAGCGAGATCGTCTTGAGGTCAACGCCTTCGTCACGCAACCAGGCGGGCACGAGCTGATAGAGGAAGAAGAGGGGCATCCCCGAGGAGAAGCCACACAAGAGCGCGATGACCATGCGCCGGTTGGCGAGCAGCTCCAGCAGCGGCGGCTTCTCGGAGCGGGCGGGCACGGCGGCCTCCTGTGTCGGCTCGGACGGGGCGTGAGGGCGTCGAGGGCGAAAGGCGGACGGCGGCGTGAGGCGGTCAATGCGCGCTGATCACGGCCAAACAAGTGGCCCCGGCATCATGCACCAGGGGACGGCGGGCGCCAGTTCTCGGCGCGCCGTCTGGGTCGCTGAAGGCGTGGCGCTTCCCCCGGGCCGACGGAACATGGCACGATGTGGGCCGGCGGCGCCCGTCAGCTCGATGTCGTACGGCTGGCGCATCCGATTCGGCTGGGGCGGTTCCTGCTCGAGGTCGGCAGGCACCGAAGACAGGCCGTGGGTCGAGCAGCAACTGGAATGTAGAAGATGACCAATAGGACTATAACGCCAGGTTTTAGTAGCGCTCTGTCAGTTGCTATCCTTGCGGCCGCGGCGACAGTCGCGGCGTTGGCTGTGGTTCCACAGCGGGCCCGTGCTGACGAGGCGCCTGCCCGCACGACGGTGGCGGTGCTCTATTTCGACTACCGGGGCACGGACGAACAGCTGACCGTGCTGCGCAAGGGTCTCGCGCAGATGTTGGTGTCGGACCTTTCCGCCGTCGAGACGGTGCAGGTCGTCGAGCGCGAGCGCCTCCAGGAGGTCATCGACGAGCTGAAGCTCGGCAAGAGCCGCGCCTTCGACAGCAGCACGGCCGCGCGAATCGGCAAGCTGCTCGGCGCGCGCTACCAGGTCGTCGGCGCCTACTTCGACTTCGGCAAGGTCCTGCGCGTCGACGCGCGCGTCGTCGACGTCGAGACGGGGGCGCACGTCGGCAACGCGGCGGTCACCGGCAAGCCAGACGATTTCCTCGGCGTCGAGCAGGCACTGGCGGCCAAACTCGCGATCGTCCTGGCGACGAAGCTGGCGCCTGCGCGTGTTGCTGAGAAGGCCGCTCCGCCGACGGGCAGGTCGGGCAAGGCGGGCAAGGCGGGCAAGGCGGGGAAGGCGGGGAAGGCCGGCAAGTCGCGGAAGGCCGGCAACTCAGGCAGGTCCGTGAGGCCGCGGACGTCCGACGAGGCCGCGGAGAAGCAGCCAGTCGATGGCAAGACGGACGATGACAAACGTGGCGATAAGGCTCTGGAGAACAAGCGGAACAAGAGCTCGCGACCGAAGCCGCCAGCGCGCCTCGACACGGCCACGGCGCTGCGCTACTCGCGCTCGCTCGACGCCCGCGACCGCGGCGACGTCGACTCGGCCCGTGCCGACCTGAAGGCCGTCATCGCGGCCCAGCCGGACTTCCAGCTTGCAGCGGCCGATCTCGCCGCGTTGGTGCGCTAGATGGCCGCCGTCGCGCTATGCCGCCAAGCATCCGGCCGCGTGGTTTCCGGCCGCGTGGTTTCCGGCCGCGTGGTTTCCGGCCGCGTGGTTTCCGGCCGACGGGTTCCTGGTCGGCGAGTCCCTGACGGCCAAACGCCCCGCTGCGCTTGGACTCGGCACCTGAGCGGCGTGATCGCCTGCCAGGCGTTGGTCCTCTGGTCGGCGTTCGGCTGTGCGAGCGACCCTGCGGGGCTCGGCGGCTCAGCGGTGGGCGGCGCAGCCGGCAACAGCGCCGACGCAACGTACGGCTTTGGCGACAGCGGCGGCGGCGGTGCCTCGGACAGCGGTGGCGCCGCGTCTGCCGACGCCGCGCTAGCCGACGGCGCACTCGTCGACGGCGCGCTCGTCGATGGCG
>CALGHC010000130.1 GCA_937915965.1 uncultured Myxococcales bacterium | reverse complement strand
CGCCCCGCACGGGCGACGGGCGGCGTGGTCGCGCTCGGGCGGCGCACGCACGGGCGTTGATTGTGGCGGCGCCCGCACGGGCGTTGATTGTGGCGGCGCCCGCACGGGCGTCGGTGGTGACGTCTTGTGTCGGGCTGTCGTCACCACGTGCTGCCTCTCGCGCGAGCTGTCGCGGCCAGTGTGACCGCGCCCGACTCGCTTGCCAAACTGGGACACGCGCCAAACCGCGACGCCTGCCAAACCGCGACGCCTGCCAAACCGCGACACCTGCCAAACCGCGACGCCTGCCAAACCGCGACACCTGCCAAACCGCGACATCATCGACTGAGGCCTGCGAGGACGCCCTGTCAGCGACCCGCCGCTCGTCGGTCACCACCTGTGCAACGCGCCAGCGGTCGATTGTATTGCGACCGTGGCACGACCGCCGCTCAGACTGCGCGACACTGCAGCGGACGCGGTTCCGACGGGCACAGCGGCCGGGCCCGCCGCGGAGGCGACGAGCCGACAGGGGAAATGACATGCGTGGGCCCAGTTGCCGGGTCGCCGCCTTGCCGCCCCCCCGGCCCCACCGCATACTGCTCGCAGTCGCCGCCGCCTCAGCGCGGCGACGGAGGAGATCTCGTTGGCGCGCCTGCTCCTGTTGCAACCACCGCTACTGCTGCACGGCGCCTGGATCGACTACCCGGTCTTTGCCAGCGTCGGCCTGTGGCAAGCGGCCGCCGCGCTGCGCGCCGGCGGCCACGACGTCGACGTCTATGACGCGTTCTGCTTGCGCACGTCCGCGGCTATCCGCGAGAGCGGCGGCATGGTCCGGCTGGGCGTTCCGTTGTCGGGCTACATCGACCAGTTGCCGACCGAACGGCCCGACGTCATCGTCATCGGCAACTCGCCCTGGCTGCGGGCGCGCCCCGCGGCGGCGGAGCTCGGCAGGCTGTCGAATGTGCTCGCGCTGCGCTGGCCCGATGTGCCACTGGTGCTGGCTGACTGCGACGTCGGCGGGATGCACTTCATCGCTTGGGACGAGACCGACCTCGACGAGATCGGCATCGGCTGGGGACAGCGCTACGAGGCCGATCGGGTCCTCGAGCCACTTTGCCGCCTGCTGGCGGCCGGCGAGCGCCCGCAACGACGGATCGTCGACGGGATCCCGTCCGGAAGTGACCTCGACGCCCTGCCCCTGCCGGCCTACGACCTGGTCGACTTCGACGCCTGGCAGCGCTTCCTCGGCAGGGTGGCGGCCGCTGGTTTGAGCGAAGAGACCTACGACCCACGCCCCCCGTTGGCCGCGATCAAGACCAGCCGGGGCTGTGTGTATCGATGCAACTTCTGCACCTCGAACGCCTGGGCCCGCGCCGGTCACGAGGGCCGCGACTACCGGCTCGTCGGTACAGAGCGCCTCGGCGAGCACCTCGACCTGCTGGCCGAGCGCTACGGCATCGACCGGGTCGTCGTCCTCGACGAGCTGGTCAACGTCAACCCGCGCCACTTTGACAACCTCCTCGACGCGCTCGAGGCCCGGAATATGCGGGCTGACTTCCCCAACGGCATGCGGGCCGATCGCCTGACTGAAAGCCAGGTCGAGCGGCTCGCGCGGTGCTCGAACCTGCTGAGCATCTCCGCCGAGGCGGCCACCGAGCGCGTAGCCAACGAGGTCATCGGCAAACGCTTCGACCTGGAGGCGACGGTCCGCGTCGCGCGCTGGTGCAAGACACACGGCCTGCCGCTGGTGGTGCACTGGATGATCGGCCAGCCGTCTGAAACCCGCGCCGAGATCAAGACGACCCTGGAGACCGCCTGGCAGGTCTTCGAGGAGACCGGCGCGAGGCCGCTGTTGCAGTTCGCGACACCGATCAAAGGCACGGCCTTGCACGAGGAGGTGACCCGACGCGGGCTGTGGACGAACCGGGAGGACCGCGACATCGGACCGCTCTTCCAGGGCGCGCCGGTCTTCGAGGACTGCGATTGGACGGCGCGGGAGCTGCACATCGCCAAGCAGATCTTCGACACCAAGCTGAAGGCCTTCGAACCCAAGAAGGTCATCATGAACACGACGTACATCTGCAACAACCAGTGCGTCTTCTGCGCCACAGGCAACCGATTGCCCAGCCACGGCGACGTAGAGGCGCAGCTGCGCTTCCTCGCCGACAAACGCGACGCAGGATTCCGCTATGTCGACTTCGACGGAGGCGAGCCAACCACGAACCCCAATCTCTTCAGGCTGCTGAAGACCGCCAAGACGCTGGGCTACGAGCAGATCAACCTGACCACCAACGGCCGGATGATGTGGGTGCCGAAAAACGCCGAAAAGATCGCGGCGAGCGGCATCACCAACCTCCTGGTCTCGCTACACGGTCCCAACGAAGCGATCCACGAGCAGCAGGTTCAGTCCAAGGGCGCCTTTGGCCAGACCGTCGCTGGCATCACCAACGCGGTCGCGGCGACGAAGCGGCACGGCGTCGGATTTGGCGTCAACGTCACGCTGACGAAGACCAATCACCCGGTTCTGCTGGAGTACGGCGCGCTGCTCGACGAGCTGGGCGTCACGATGTGCAACATCCAGTTCGTCACGCCGTTCGGCAAGGCGTCGGCGGCGACCCAGCCCGATCCCGCCGAAGCCGCCGCGGCGGTCATGAAGCTGATCGACGCCTACGGAGAACGGATCACCTTCCAGGTCATCAACCTGCCGATCTGCTACATGCGCGGCTACGAAGAGCACTGCCTGGGCGACATCTACAAGATGGAGCGCGAGATGGTCTTTGTGTCGATGGAGGACGTGAACCTCTTCGACTACCTGCAGTCGCGTCGTCGCCACGAGAAGCCCTGCGAGTCGTGCTTCTACTCGGTGGCGTGCGAGGGCTTCTACTACTTCCCCGAAGAGTGGAATGACGAGGCCGCGGCGCGCTGGGGCGACTGATGGCCCCGCCGGCGCGACCGGGCTACTCGGTGGGTGCGGCGGGTTTGGCCGGCTTGGCTGGGGCTTCGTCGCCTGACTTTGGCGGCGCAACGGGCTTTGCAGACTCGGCGGGCTTTGCAGACTCGGCGGGCTTGTCGGCCTTGTCGGCCTTGTCGGCCTTGTCGGCCTCAGCCGCCTTCTCGGCCTTCTGCGCCTTCTCCGCCTTCTCCGCTTTCTCCGCCGTGGCCGGCTTGGCTGGCGACTTTGCGGCGGCCTCGTCGGTCGCCGCGCCGGCCGCTCCCGGCTCGACAGACGCTCCTGGCGTCGGCGCTGCCGTCGGCTCAGCGATCACGGCGACCAGCTTGGCTGGCAGCTTGAAGCCTTTGATGGCGCCGCTGACGGCGCCGATGCCCTTGACGTACACAGTCTCGCCTTCGCCGCGCTGCAGCACCGAGAGGTGCAGCAGCTTGGAGTCCAGCGACCAACGCCTGTAGGTGGCACCGCTCGCGGGATCGCGCAGCGTCTCGGCCTTCATCTGCATGCGGCCGGCGCTGCCATCGTCGACCCGCACGTAGTCAAAGGCCGCCTGCCCCTTCATCCGCAGGACCGCGACCGCCACCAGGGTCGGTATCCGCTCGTCCAACACGACCAGAGGCTCCTTGACGTCCAGGTCGACGACGTCGGGCTTGTCGCGCGTATTCGGCATGGGGAAGCGCACCAACTTCCACTCGGCCTTGTAGGGATAGACCCGCCAGCGCGCGGTCGTGCCCTTGACGTCGATCCAGCGGTCGCAGGTCGCGAGCACACCCTGCGGCGTGACGACGTTGTGGCTTCGCTGACTGAAACGTCGCCCCTTCTCCGTGAATTTGGCGACCGTCGAATAGTAGGTGCCGGTCTCGGTGGTGCTGATGCGCAGCTCGTCGGTGCCCAAGGTCACCTTGCCATCGCGAACCTGCAGCTCGAGATCAGCGGGCCGGGTGCGCGCGTCGGTGATCCGCGGCGCCAAGGTGGTCAGGGCGACCAGCAGCGCTGCGGAGCCCCGGTGGCGCCACATCTCGGGGTGCCGGGCGGTGGCGGTTGCGGCCATGTCTGTCTCCGTGGTCTTCGAGCGTCGCGCGGGCCGTCAAGGATTCGATGGCAGCGGCTGACATCATCGGAAACGGGGCACGGCCGTCAAGAATTCGATGGGGGCACGGCCTGTGGCGGCTCATCTGCGGCTCGCGGGGCCGGGGACCCGCCCTCCGGCGGGGCGACGTCGGGAAACGGATTGACCGGAACGGCGGCAGGGTCGCCGTCGTCACCACGTTCGTCCCCGTCGCCGCGACCGTCTGGGTCAGACGCCTCAGCGCCGTCTTCGGCCACTGGCGCCGCTGCGGATTCGGGCGGTTGCTGTGGCTCCGGCGGCAACGGTGGACTGAGGACCTCGGCGACCTCGACACGAACGGCGTAGGCTCCCTGACCAGTGCGCAGGAGGTCCGGCTCGACGTGCGCCCGCACCTGCAGCCGCTGTGGCAACGCCTCGACACCCTGACCCGCAAGGGCGGTGACGAGGCGGCGCCAGCCGGGTTCACTGGCGAGGTTGACCCATTCGGCGCGGATCCAGCGGTCGGCGACCAGCAGCTCAAACGCCGGGCAGTTGCAGGGCGCCGGGTTGAAGCGCATCTCGAGGGGCACCGTCGTGTCCAGCGCGGCGATCGCGGCCTGGATGCCGACGCGCCGCTCGCTTCGCACCGAGAAG
>CALGHC010000129.1 GCA_937915965.1 uncultured Myxococcales bacterium | reverse complement strand
CGACGACGATGGCGCCACCGGCCTCGTCGACCGCCATCGCCAGACCCAGCCGCTCCTTGGCTTCATCGCCGCCGACGAGCTTCTTCTGCCACTGCAGCGCGCCGTCGGCGGCGAACCGCGCCAGCGACGCCGACACCTGCTCGCCACCCGGCCAGGACGTGCCGCCAACCAGCGCGCCACCGTCGGCGAGTACGGCCGCCGCGTGAGCGCCGACGTAGCCGCTGGCCTTGCTTGGCGTAGCCTGTGCGTCCCAGACCGTCTTGCCGACGCTGTCGACACGCCGCAACCACCAGGCGGCGGTGCTGGGCACCGGGTTGTTGTCGCCATAGACAACGCCGGCGAGGAGCACCGACCCGTCGGGCCACACCGCCGCGCCGTGCAGCGCCAGCGGCTGGGCACCGGCTGCTACCTCCTGGACGAAGAGCCGCGCCTCGCTGCCGGCCTGACAGGCGCCTTCCTTGCAGGTCGCGCCCAACAGACAGTTGCCGCTGTCATCGCAGGCAGTGTCATCTGGCGCAGCGACCGGCATGCAGACGAAGCTCTGCCCACCCGTCGAGACGCATTCCGCGGCCTCGCAGGGCTTCAGCTCGAGCTTGCACAAGGCGGGACCGCCTGACTTGCACACGCCGTCGCTGCAAGAGTCGCCGACGGTGCAGCCGTCGCTGTCGGCATCGCAGGACTTGCCGTCGGCCGACTTGGTGTCGGGGACGCAGGCTCCCGTCTTGCTGTCACAGAGATCGACCGAGCAGCTGTTGCCATCGTCGCAGTTGCCCGGCTTGTGCGTGCAGCCGCCCGTTCCGGTGCAAGCGTCGATGGTGCATGCGTCGACGTCATCGCAGTCGACGAACAGCCCCTCGCACTGGCCGGCCTTGCAGGCTTCGCCAGCGGTGCACGGATCTCCGTCCGTACAGGTCTTGCCGTCGGCCACCGGCTGCAGCGAGCACAGGCCCGTCTTCGCCGCGCAGGTGTCGACGAGGCAAGCGCTCTCGCTGGTGGTCGGACAGAAGATCTTCGACGCCGGGTTCGGCTTGCACACCCGCGCGCCAGGATCGGACTTGTCGCAGTACGGCACACCGTTGCACAGGTCGCCGTCATCACCCGCGAGGCAGTCCGCGTCGGTCTTGCACTCGCACAGGGACGCGCCCGGGAGACAGTCGCCGAAGGCACAGCCATCGTCCTGTGTGCACGGGTCGCCGTCCTCGCACACCGTCCCCGTCGCCATCGCCGCCAGCGCACAGGCCCCTGTCTTTGGGTCGCATGCGTTCTTGACGCAAGCGGTGTCGTCCTTCTTCGTGCACAGAACGGCCGAAAGCGGGTTCGGCACGCACTTGGGCACCGCCGGATCGGACTTGTCGCAATACGGCACGCCGTTGCACACGTCGCCATCGTCGCCGGCGAGACAGTCCGCGTCGGTCTTGCACTCGCACGCCTTCGCGCCGGGCTGACAATCGCCCTCGGCGCAGCTGTCGCCCTTGGTGCACGCGTCACCGTCGTCGCAGACGGTCCCCGACGCCATCGCCGCGAGGCCGCATGCGCCGGTCTTCGGGTCACACTGGTTCTTGATGCACGCCACATCGTCCTTCTTGGAACACAGCACCTTTGACGCCGGGTTGGGCTGGCACTTCGGCGCGGACGGGTTCGACTTGTCGCAGTACGGCACGCCGTTGCAGAAGTCACCGTCGTCGGCGCTCAGGCAATCTGCGTCGGTGAGACAATCGCAGGTCTGCTTGCCGGCAAGGCAAGCGCCGAACTGGCAGGTGTCGCCCGCCGTGCAGGCCTCGCCATCGTCGCAATCGGTACCGGCAGCCACGGCGACCAGCGGGCACTGACCTGTCTGCGCCGCGCAGGTCCGCTTGACGCACGCGCTGTCGTCGACCGTCGGGCAGACCACCACCGACGAGGGGTCCGGCAGACATTGTGGTTTGGTTGGATCGCTCTTGTCGCAGTACGGCACGCCGTTGCACAGGTCGCCGTCGTCTTTGACGAGACAGTCGGCGTCGGCGTTGCAGGTGCAGACGAACTTTGCGCCGGCCACGCAGGCGCCTGCGCCGTCACAGAAGTCGCCTTTCGTACACGTATCGCCGTCGTCGCAGTCGCTCTGCGACACCATGTTGGCGAGCTCGCACGCGCCGGTCTTGGGTTGGCAGGTGCGCTTGGCACAAGGGCTGTCGTCCACTGTCGGGCAGACCACCGCAGTGGCCAGGTTGACCTCGCACTCGCCGACCTGTTTGTTGCAGAACATCGTGCCGTTGCAGACGTCGCCGTCCTCCTTGTCGGCGCAATCGGCATCCTGCTGACACAGACAAGTCGCCGTGCCGGCCGCGCACTCGCCGCCAACGCAGACCTCGCCGCTGGTGCACGCGCTGCCGTCGTCGCAAACGCTGCCGGTCGCCAGCGGCGTCATCGTGCACGCGCCCAGGGCGGGGAGACACAGGTTCTTGATGCAGACCGTGTCGGCGAAGGACGGGCAGGTGACGATCGTGGCCGGGTTGAGCTTGCAGATACCCACCGTCTTGTCGCAGAACTGCACGCCATTGCAGAAGTCGCCGTCATCGTAGGCGGCGCAGTCGCCGTCACTCGTACACGGTGCGGTCTGGGTGCCGGGCACGCAGACGCCGGCCTGGCAGGCGTCGCCGATGGTCTTGGGGTCGCCGTCGTCGCAGGCCGTGCTGTCCGGCGCCGGTCCCGCCGTGCAGATGGCGGTCGAAGGATTGCAGGCGCTGAGCTGGCAGGGGCCGCTCGCGGCCGGGCACGTGACAACCGTGGCCTCGTTGAGCTTGCACGACCAAGGCAGAGAAGCCTTGTCGCAGAAGTAGCTGCCCGCGCACAGGTCGCCGCCTGGGACTGCGCAGTCCGCCGTGGTCTGGCACGTGCAGAGGCTGCCCGAAGGCGCGCCGCAGGTCCCGTCGGCGCAGTGCGCTCCGACGCTGCAAGGGTTGCCGTCGTTGCAGGGCGTATCGACGGGCGCCGGCGTGTCGGCGCACGCGCCGGTCGCGGGGTCGCAAGCGGCGATGGCGCAGACGCTTGTGCTCGGCGGACAGGTGACGACCGACGCGGGATTGGCGCGGCAGCGGTAGGGAACGGCGGTGACGTCGCAGACCGTGGTGCCATTGCAGAGGTTGCTGTCGTCCCAGGCGGCGCAGTCGGCGCTGGTCTGGCAGTCGCAGACGTCGACGCCGGCTGCGCAGGCGCCGTCGAGGCAGCGATCGCCGATGGTACAAGGCTCGCCGTCGTCGCAAGGCGCGAGCGGCGCGAAGACGAGGGCGCAGCTACCGTCGGCCTGACAGCGCGGCACGGTGCACGGGTCGGCGTCGTCGGGGCAGGCGGCGTCGCTCATGCAGCCTGCGTCGACGGGCGCGATGTCCGCGCTGGCGACGTCGTCGGCGACGGCGACCGAATCGACAGCGTCGGCGGTCGGATCACCGGCCGCGACGTCCTTGCCGGCTGGATCCGGGGCGGCCGCGTCGGAACACGCGCTCGCGCACAGGGCCAGGGCCAGGGCCATTGAGGCAGATACAGTGAAGACCGCCGAGGGACGTGCCGGCGACGCGTCGCGCTTGGTGTTCATGCTTGCCCCTTCGGTGAACGGGACGCGGCGTCCCGTGTACGCTCAATGGTCGGAGGATACGCTGAGTTGGCGGGACGAGGCCAGCCCGGCCGACGGGGCGACGAGCGCGCGCAGTTCGGCGCGCTGGCCATCGAGACCATGGTATGTCTACGCTACCATCACAGCCGCGCCACGGGCTCATGGGGGTGCCCTCTTGGCCATGACCAACTCAGCCGACTTCTACGAGGCGATCTCGCCCATCACGGCGTTCGAGGACGTGTTCTCGCCGGAGGCCTACAGCGAGGTGCCCGCCGATTGGTCCGTTGTCGTGACGGACATCAAAGGCTCGACCAAGGCGATTGAGGCCGGCCGCTACAAGGACGTCAACCTCCTGGGTGTGGCGACCATCGTCGCCGCCCAGAACGCGATGAACCGGAAGCCTTTTCCCTACGTCTTTGGCGGTGACGGCGCCACCTTGCTGCTGCCGCCTGGCTCAGAGGATGCCGTCAGTCGGGCGCTGGACGGCACCCGCCGGCTCGCTCGAGATAACTTCGACATGGAGCTGCGCGTGGGCCTGGTGTCAGTCCGCGAGGTGATCGAACGCGGCGGTCGGATCGAGGTCGCAAAGCTGCAATTGGTCGGCGACAGCTGCATCGCGAACTTCCGCGGTGGCGGCCTGACCGTCGCTGAGCGTTGCGTCAAGGACGAGCCAGAGACCTACGAGATCGCCGACTTTGGCTCGGCGGCCGCAGACCTGACCGGGCTGTCGTGCCGCTGGCAGCCGATCCCGGCAAAGAAGGGGCTGGTCGCCTCCATTCTGGTCGTGGCGCAGAGCCGGGCGCACGAAGCGGGCTTCCCGAAGCTGCTGAGCCAGCTGCGCGCGATCCTGAGCGACGACATCGGCGCGCACAACCCGGTGCACGCCGACAACATGCGCTACAAGCCGCTCATGGAGACCCTGCGCGGCGAAGTGCGGTATCACCAACGGCTGCTGAGCGTCCCGTTCATCCTGCGTTTCCTGGAGATCGTCGCGGCCGTCCTGATCTTCAAGTTCAAGATCCCGCCGCTGCTATTCAATCCGGCC
>CALGHC010000128.1 GCA_937915965.1 uncultured Myxococcales bacterium | reverse complement strand
CGAGGTAGCGGGGCTGGCCGGTGCGGCGCAGCAGCTCTGCTGTCATCGGCAGCTGGCAGCCCGCCAACGCGGCGCCGAGCAAACCCTCAAGAAGCAGCCCAGGTGGGGTCGGCGCCAGCGGAAGCGCGCCGATCATGGCCATCGCCAGGACGGGCTGGATGTGATCGACCAGAGACGAGTAGTGGTCGCCGCCCATGTGCTCGGGGTAGGTATCGTACAGCCACACCCGCCAATACCCCTGCCGCCGCTGGACGCTCAAGTAGCTGGAGAGGCGGTCGAGGTGGTGGTGGGCGACCCGCGACGCCGGCTCGAAGCGCAACCGCCAACCGGCGCGGCGGACGCGCCACGCGAGCTCGGCGTCCTGACCCTTGAGAAACCGCTCATCGAAGCCACCGACCTCGTCGAGAGCGCAGCGGCGATAGAGCACGTTGAACGTCGCGAGGAAGTCGACCTCAGCAGGCATGTGGGCGTGACGGGCGACGATCTCCTCATGGATGAGACAGGCGAGCAGGCTGTCGGGGCGCATGTTGCCGTACGAGCCGCCGATCGCGGCGACGCGCTCGGAGGCCGGCGCCGCGGCGAAGTGGTCGATCAGGCGCGCGAGGCTATCTGGTTCGGCGACGCAGTCCGCGTCGATGAACCACACCCACGGTGTCTGTGCGGCCCGCCAGCCCTGATTGCGGGCCGCGCCGGGGCCACGACCCTCGCCACGCAGCACCTCGACTCCGTGCTGTGCGGCTACCGAAGCGGTCTCGTCGCGCGAACCGTCATCGACGACCAGGATTCGGGCCAGGTGTGGGCCCTCGCGCAGGGCGTCAAGAGACGCGAGGCAGGCTGGCAAGGTGGCGGCGGCGTCTCGCGCCGGGATGACCAGGGTCACCTGCTGCGACGGATCGGTCATCGCGGCTCCTGGAGCGCTGTGTCGCTCTCGGAGTGCCCGGCTTCGGCTGCCGGCTCGGCGGACGGCGACGGCGACGGCGAACGCGACTCGTCGAAGGCGGGAGCCTGCGGCGCGGCGAGGGCCATCTCGCGCACGATCAAGGTCATCTGCCTCTCAAGACGCCGCTGGCCCAGGCTGAGGCGCAAGGCGATGATCAGCCCGGCGAGGACCGCGGTGTAGAGGACGACGTCGGCGCCGCGACCGATGCCCAGGAGGCGCGCCGCCGCAGTGGTGGCCTCGGGCCAGCGCAGCGCCGCGGCGGCGAGCAGCCACAACGCCAGCCACGGCAACAGCGCGAAGCGGCGCGTGGTTCGACGCACCGTGGCGATCAGCAGCGCGGCGGCGATCGTCAGGCAGATGGTCAAGCCGGCGATCTGAAACACGCTCACGGTGCCCCTCCCGGCCGGCCCGACCAGCGGGCGACCGATTGGCCGAGCAAGCGCCCGACCAGATAGTCAAAGGCGATGCGCAACGCGGCGCGACCGGATTGACCCTTGGCGATGCTGTAGGCCGTGTAGTCGATGCGCACGCTGACCTCTCGAAACGCCAGGCCGCTGCGCGCGATCTGGTCGACGATCTCGCTCGCATGCGCCATGCGATCCATCTCCAGATCGAGGCCCGCGGCCAGCTCACCCGACAGCGCCCGCAGGCCATTGTGGGCATCGCTGAGACGCACGCCTGAGACGACCCTGCCGAATACGATGGCGGCCGCCAGCAGGACCCGCCGCGCCGGTGGCACCTGGGCGGCGTGGTCGAGAAAACGCGAGCCAAGAGCGGCGTGCACCTCGCCGCGCCACACCGGCCCCACGAGCGCGGGCAGGTCGTCGACGCGGTGTTGGCCATCGGCGTCAAAAGTGACGACAACACGCGCGCCGCGCTGGAGCGCGAAGCGAATGCCTGTCTGCAGGGCAGCGCCCTGGCCGCGGTTGAGGACGTGACGCAGCGACCAGGCGCCGGCGTCACGGGCGACGGCGGCGGTGGCATCGTCCGAGCCGTCATCGACGACGACGACGTGGGGCCAACCAGCCGTACGCAGATTCGTGACGACGGCGCCTACCGCGGTGGCTTCACGCCACGCCGCGATGACGAGCCAGGTCGCCTCGCGCATGGCCTGGCTGTTGTCGCTGGCTTCGTTTGTTGGCAAATCAGGAGTCCGCAAAGTTCGGGGGAATCAAGGGGGCCGCGAGCATAGCCGCTGGGACCAGCGAGGCCAAACCCCCAAACCTGCCCCGATCCACCAGAATCCACCAGAATCCACCAGAATCCACCGCGAGAATCTTCCCCGGCCGCCGATTCTGGATGCAAATCAAGGCGCAAGGAGGTGAGCGAGCGAGGCGTACTCGTGTACGCCGCAGGGAGCGAACCAACGCAGCAACGCAGAGTTGCGCCAGAAGCGGCGGATCGGGGAATCGCCGCCGCCGTTGCCGCGCCGCCGCGAGGACGGTAGCCTGCGCCGCCCGGTGCCCAGCCCGGGTTTCGTCATCCCATCGCCGTCGGCGCCACCTGAATCCGGCGTTGCCGCCCTGCCCATTTGCCCGGACCGCGCCACAGCCCTTCACTGCCCCAACTGCCTTCGTTGCCCCAAATGCCTTCACTGCCCCAAGTGCCTTCGCTACCCCAAATGCCCACTACGCACACGCCCACTACGCACACGCCTACTACGCACACGCCCGCTACGCACACGCCCACTACGGTCGATCTTGCGCGCTTTGCCGCCGGAATCGACGCCATCCTCCGCCCGCGCTCGGTCGCCATCGTCGGCGCGAGTCGCCGCGAGGACAGCATCGGCCGCGAGATCCTGCGCAACCTCATCCAATTCGGCTTCGATGGTCCCGTCTATCCGGTCCACCCCAAGACCGGCCACGTGCTGTCGATGCGAGCTTGGCCGACCGTCGACGCGATCCCCGATCCGGTCGACCTCGCCGTCCTGGTCGTTCCGCGCGACCAGGTGCTGGGGGTCGTCGAGGCGTGCGCCCGCAAGGGTGTGCGCGGTTTGGTCGTCATCTCAGCGGGGTTTCGCGAGATCGGAGCCGAGGGTGCAGCGGAAGAGGAGCGCATCTTGGAGGTCGTCCGCGCGCACGGGATGCGCATGGTCGGGCCCAACTGCATGGGCGTCATCAACACCGCCGAGGGGGTGCGCCTCGACGCGTCGTTCGGGGCCACCTTGCCGCTCACGGGCAACGCCGCCTTCGCCAGCCAGTCCGGCGCGCTCGGCGAGGTCATCCTGGCGACCACCCGCGCGGTCGGCCTGGGCATCAGCCAGTTCGTCTCGCTAGGCAACAAGGCCGACGTCTCGGGCAACGACCTGGTCGCCTGGTGGGCGGACGATCCCCAGACCGACGTGATCCTGTTGTACCTGGAGAGCTTCGGCAATCCACGCAGCTTCGCTCGCCTCGCGCGCAAGGTCACCCGCGAACGCGGCAAGCCGATCCTCGCGGTCAAATCGGGTCGCACGCTGCAGGGCGCGGCCGCCGCCTCGTCGCACACCGGCTCCCTGGCCGGCGCCGACCGGGCCGCGTCTTCGCTGCTGGCCGACTGCGGAGTCATTCGCTGCAACACCGTGCGCGAGCTCTTCGACATGGCGCTGGGGTTCTGCAACCAGCCGCTGCCCCCCGGCAAGCGCGTCGCCATCCTCACCAACGCCGGCGGTCCCGGCATCATGGCCACCGACGCGTCGGTCCATTTCGGCCTCGACGTCGCCGAGCTCGCCGAGACGACCCGTGCGCGCCTCGCTGAAGTCCTGCCTGCCGAGGCGTCGCTGCGCAACCCGGTCGACATGATCGCCTCGGCCAACCCGACCCAATACCGCGCCTGCGCGGCCGCCCTTCTCGCGGACCCCTGCGTCGATGCGCTGCTCGTCGTCTTCGTCAGCCCGATCGTCATCGATCCGCCGGCGGTCGCACAAGGCATCATCGACGGCGTTCGCGAGGGCCTCGCCCCTCTCGATGTTGCCAAACCGGTGCTCGCCTGCTTCATGGGCCGAGGCGGCGACGATCGCGGCGTGAACATGCTGCGCGAGGCAGGCATCCCGAGCTATCCCTTCCCCGAGGCCGCAGCGCAGACCCTCGCCGCGATGGCTCGATTCCAAGCGTGGCGCGCCCTGCCCACCGGCGAGGCCGCCCGGCTGGAGGTCGACCGCGAGGCCGTCCGCGAGCTGATCGCCGGCGCGACGACTGGCAGCGAATCGGCCGGCGAGGCCTCAGGCCCAAGCGACGGCTGGCTGGCGAGCGACCGCGCCTGGCGAATCCTCGAGGCCTACGGCATCCCGGTCGTCGCCGGGCGGCGGGTTCGCACCCCCGACGAGGCGATCGCCTTCGCCGCCGAGATCGGCTACCCGGTCGTCATCAAGGTCGACGGCGACCAGGTCCTGCACAAGAGCGATGTTGGCGGAGTGGTCGTCGATCTGCGCTCAGCGGGAGAGATCAAGGGCGCGTTCTGGGACCTGGGCGAGCGCCTCGCCGCGCATGGCATCGACGAGCCCGTGTACATCGTGCAGAAGATGGTCCAGGGCGGCACCGAGACCATCATCGGCGCCGTCGAGGACGCGACAGTTGGCCACCTGCTGATGTTTGGCCTGGGTGGGGTCTTCGTCGAGCTCATGCAAGACGTCGCCTTCCACGTGCACCCGCTCTCGGACGCCGACGCCGCGAGGATGATCCGCAGCGTCAAGGGCTGGCCATTGCTCGAAGGCTACCGCGGCGGTGCCGGGGTCGACACGGACCTGATCGAGGACGTCCTGCTGCGCGTGAGCCGGCTGATCGAGGACTTCCCCGAGATCGCCGAGATGGACCTCAACCCGTTCATCGCGATGCCGCCGGGCGAGGCCAGCGTCGTAGTCGACGTGCGCATGCGAGTGGTTCACCGCATCTGAGCGCGCGAATAGCGGCGCAGGCGACTCGCGTCCCGTCAGTTCGGCGCGGCGACCTCAAAATGGTCCAGCCAGCTGGTCAGCTTCAGCGGCTCGCCGGTCAGCACGTGCAGGAGCCCCGACGACAGCTGGCTGGCGTCAATTCCTTCGACCTCCGGCCGAAAATCGCCCACCTTCTCCTGGCGGTTGACGCTGCCGACCTGCACGACGGCACCCGACGCCAGGTCGACGCGGTAGATGCCCTGAACCGGGTCGTCGCAGGACAGCCAGATCGCGCCCTGAGCGATATCGCCGCCCTGGATGTGTTCGACCTTCTGCGACATCGGCAAGCTCGCCAGCGGCTTCCAGCCCGCCTTGATGTCGTAGCGCAGCAGCGTGTCGTCGCTGTAGCGGTCGCTCAGGTAGGCGGTCATGGTCGGCTCGTCGACCGCCATGAACGAAGCCTCGTGCTGCGCCAGCAGGACATGATCCACGTAGTCGAGGGTCTGTGGGTCGAAGCGCACCACGGCCTGTTCGTTGCGGCTGAAGTCGTGCTGCTCGACCGCCGCGTACAACATGCCCTCGGCGAAATCGATGCCACCGATGTGGTTGAAGCCCAGGGCCGTCAGCTCGCCGGGCAGCGGCACGTCGCGTTCGGCGAGCTGCACGAAGGCGTCGTCGGTGCGCCACAACGCGCCGGCGGCCGAGAAGATCCAGCCGTCGGGGATGCGCGCCACTCCCTGGCTGTAGAACAAATCGACCGCGTCGCTGGCCGTGAGCGTGGCCTTCCACTGCTGCGCCGCGTCGTCCTCTGCCTCGGCGTCGGCGGAGGAGGCGTCGGCGGGTAGGGCCGACGCCGCGTCCGCGGCGGCGGGCGCAGGTGGCGACGTACCGCAGCCGCTCGCGGCGGCGAAGACAACGAGGAGAGCCGCCGTGTGTCCGATCATGGTCGCCCCGGTTCACCGCTAGATCACGGCGAAATGGGATGCTAGCTCAAATACGGCGGCGGCGTCGCTGTCGAACGCCAATCCGACGGTTCGCGGCATGTGCCACTACCGTTTCGCGCTCAGCGGGCCATAGATCGTCTGCGAGAAGACGTTGAGATCGATCGCGTCAGCGCCGGGGAAGTACGCCATCAGCGTGCCGTCGTGATCGTACACCCACGCGTCGTTCTTCTTGCCCTTGTGGGCGCCCCAGACACCCGCGCTGGGCGTGTCCTGAAATACCGGGAAACTGCACGACTTCCAGATACTCTTCTGCAGGATCGGCTCGGTCGAGCTCGTCCCGTTGACGGCAACCATGACGAAGTCGTCGCGCTGGGCAAGCAACTGCTTGCGCATCGTCTCCATGGTCTTGACCTGCGCGATGCACGTCGAGCACCAGCCCTGCACCAGCACGATGGCCACGCGCTTGCCCTTGAACTGCTCGAGGCCATAGACCGCACCAAAGCCCGGGCTGGCGGGTTGGATGTCCTTGGCCTTCCAGCTGGGCAGCGGCTGCAAAACAGCCTCGCAGTTCAGGTCGTTGCTGCCGGTGCTGTGGGCGTCGCCTTTGAAGATCAGGGTATCGAGGGACGCCTCAAACATCCGGCCGGCGTACTTCAGGCGCATCGACCCGGTGGGGGCGAGGAACAGATCGAGCAGGTCGGCGCTCGCCGACGTGGCGCCCGGAGCAGGCAGCGAACGCACGCTGAGGGTCGCATCGGTCTGGATGAGCTCGTAGATGACGACGGCGTTCTTCTTCGGCTCCGTCGGCCAGCCCTCGCAGGGCAGCAGGCTGATCAGGTTGCCGGTTCCGTCGGGGCCGTCGTAGTTGCCAGCGACGGCGTGGAAGCGCGCCTCGTCGAGGCGAACCAGACCGCTGAAATCGGCGCGGAAGACGAGGTCGAGCCGGCACGAGCCGTCGGCGCGAGCGACGGTGATCTCCAGCTCGGGCACGCAGGTCTCGGCCTCACCAGCCACGGCGATGCGGTGCTGCAGGGCGGCGGTCACCTGGGCACCAGCGTAGTCCAGGACCACGTCGAGACCATCGACGTTGGTCTCAAGCGTTCCGGAGACCGCGAGGGGCTTGGCCTGGCGGGCGGGCGCTTCGTCGGCGGCGCAGGACGCGAGGAGAAGCAAGGCGGCGCAAGCGACGGCGCGGATCGCAGCGCGTGGGACCAGGTGCATGGAGAGCTCCGCAGAAGCGGGCTGGAGTCGGTGGCCAGCCACCGTTGCAGCGTGTGACAGCGAGGCATTTCGATCAAGGGACAACCGTCGCCGACCGATTCCGACGCGAATCCACGCGACAAACGACTGACCCTTGCCGACCTGTGCGAGCGCCTCCACAATCGGGCGCTGCCAGACTTCAGCGCCAGCGACAGCTCTGCCGGCCGCCATCCGGCTCCCATCGACCCCACGCAGGAGGACCCCATGCTCAGCGCGACCCACGGACGTTTCATCTGGTACGACCTGATGACCACCGACCAGAGCGCCGCCATCGACTTCTACACCAAGGTCATCGGCTGGACGACGCAGGCCTGGGAAGGCCCGATTCCCGACACGATTGCCTACTCGATGTGGATGCAGGGCGAGACGGAGATGGGCGGGCTCATGGATCAGCCCGAGGGCGCACGGGCGATGGGAGCGCCGCCGTATTGGTTGCCGTACATCGCGACGGACGATGTCGAGACCACGCTCGAGCGGGCGCTTGAGCTGGGAGCTACCCTGCTCGCGGCGGTCACCTCGATCCCCCACGTGGGCCGGTTTGCCATCCTCGCCGACCCGCAGGGCGCTGTTTTTGGCGCCTTTACCCCAAACGACGACCCAGGGCAGGGACCGCCGCCAGTGATCGGCGAGCAGAGCTGGCACGACCTTCGGGCCGACGACCACGCCGCCGCGCTGGCGTTCTACAGCGATCTCTTTGATTGGCAGGTCATCGACACCATGGACATGGGTCCGATGGGCCCGTACGTCATGTACGGTCAGCGCGGTCGCGCCTACGGTGGGGTTTGCGACAAGCCGGCGACGGCACCGGTGGCCAGCTGGCTCGTCTACGTCCGCGTCGCCGACCTCGATGCCGCCATCGCCACCGCGTGTGAGCTGGGCGGCACGCTCTTCCACGGACCGAACGTAGTCCCCGGTGGTGACCGGGTCGCGCAGCTCTTCGATCCGCAGGGGGCGGCGTTCGCGTTGCACGAGTCGAACGGCGGCGCAAACTAGCTGGCCAGACGGCGAGGAGCCCGACCACGCGCTGTGTACCGGGATCAGCGCGTCAGGCTTTGCCATCCGTGGTTCAAACCGAGCATGGCCGGCGCGATCTGGTCCTCCCTGCCGCGAAGGCGCGAGCCAAGCTCCACGCCTGTCTGCCTCACGTCGCCACCTGAACGTGAATCCGCTACCCTCGGCCCCCGGGCCGGCTGACCTGCCCTTCCCGTCGCCCCGTCCGCCTGCCGGAGAACGCCCCATGACACGCTCTCGCCTGCCAACCATGGCCTTCGCCGTCCTTGGGCTCGCGCTGTTCAGCAGCTCGCCTGCCGAAGCCCTCGAAGCGCGCTTGCCCGTCGAGGGCGTGCTCCACGCTGCGGGTGGCGGTCCGGTCGCGGACGGCAAATACACGCTGACCTTCCGCCTCTTTGCAGACGCCGCGGCCGTCGAGGCGTCCTGGAAGGAGTTCCACATCGACGTGCCGGTCAGCAACGGCAGCTTTCGAGTCATCATCGGTGGCGCCAATGAGCAGCAGCCCATCCCCGCAGGCTGGTTCGCCGCGCACGACCAGGCCGAGCTCGGCGTGCAGGTGTCGCTCGATCCCGAACTACCGCGGGTGCGCCTCTACACGGTCCCGTACGCCCTGCACGCGGCCACCGCCGAACACGCCGCCGCCGCGGACAGCCTCGTTGGTGGTCTCACCGGCGACAAGCTGGCCCCGGGTTCAGTTCCGTCCAGCGCGCTGGGCTTCGATTACGCCAGCTCCGACCAGAAGGGCGGCTCGGCCCTGGGTCTGAAGTGCACGGGCTGCGTCACCCTCGACGCCCTCGCTGACGACGTGCTCGCCGCCAAACACGTCGCCTTCGCCTCCGGCGGCGCCGCGACGACCGTGCAGGAAGGTCTGTGGCCCCTGTACAACGTGCTGAAGGTCGCCGGCAGCCAGATTGGCGTGGGCAAGACCCCTGGCGACCTCTGCGCGCTCGACCTGGGCAGCGATGGCGGCACCTCGTGCATCGACGGCGTGCCGGCGCTGTGGACCCGCATCGCCGGCAACGACGCCGAGATGGCCAAGCTCGCCGCCGACGGCCAGATGGTCTACCGCAAGGACGAGAAGAAGGTTTGGATCCGCGTCGGCGGAGACTGGCGACGGGTCCTGCTTGAGGCCAAGTGCGGCGACGGCGTGGTCGAGAGCGCCGAGGCATGCGACGACGGCGAGGCGAACGCCAACACCCCCGACAAATGCCGCCTCACCTGCGTCCTGCCGGCATGCGGCGACCAGATCGTCGACACCGGCGAACAGTGCGACGACGGCAACGGCGACAACAACGACATCTGCATCGGCTGCAAGGCGGCGATCTGCGGCGACGGCTTCGTCCTCTTGGGCGTCGAAGAGTGCGACGACGGCGGCGCCAACGCCAACGCGCCCAACAAGTGCCGCACCACCTGTAAGAAGCCGCTGTGTGGCGACGGCATCACCGACGACGCCGAAGACTGCGACGACGGCAACCAGAACGACCTGGACGACTGCACGGCGAAGTGCGAGTCCAACGGCGGCCAGCACTTCAAGCTAAAGGGCACGCCCGACCCGTCCAAGGTCTTCGCGGTCATCGACCAGACGTACTACTACTCCAACAACCTCGTGAACACGGTCTGGCACGGGCCGTCGAACACCCTG
>CALGHC010000127.1 GCA_937915965.1 uncultured Myxococcales bacterium | reverse complement strand
CCGCTATGTCTACAGCGCCGAGCGGTACGACGACGCCGTGGCCGTCCTGTTGTCGTTGGAGCGAGCGATCGCCCAGGCTTTGGCGCACCTCTCAGACATGCATCTGCCCGGCGTGCTCTTCCCGTGTCCGTCCTTTACGCAGGTCGACCAGGACCGCTACGTGCCGGGCATCGTGGTCTTCACAAGCGACAAGCCAGGCCCTGACGCCCCCGACGAGGCGGCGAATTCCGACCTCGTCGAGGCCTTCATGCACGAGCTCGCGACCAGCGCCGATGGCGCGGTTCTGCCGCCATTCCACCGCACCGAGCGCGTTCCCCGCTTGCGGGCCGGCACGCTGAAGTTCGACACGGTGCTGATCGACGGTGTGCCCCTGTGCCTGCGCTGCGAGAATGACGGCCTGGGCGACGCACAGGTCGACGAGCCCCTCTTCGAGATCTGGGCCGAAGCCGGCATCAAGCACATTGCCTGGGCGCCAGCGGTTCCCTACCGACTTGGCCAACCCAGCCGCGATGAAGCCGAACCGCCGATCGAACTGCAAACCCACGACGCCGGCCACGAAGTGGGCGGCGTCGATCACGATGGCAGCCTGGACACTCCCCCCGAGGACATTCGTATCGCCCGTCCAGCGGTCGATGCGGTCGACGTGGCCGACGTGGTCGAAGCGCCGGCCACCGCTGTGCTGCTCGGCGAGCAACTCCGCGAGTTGGTGCGCAACCCGTTCGCGCGCATCGCTCAAGGAGCGCGCGACCAGCTCCACACGGGCCTGTTCGCGTATGCCGTCGAGGAGTGCCTGTTGCAAGGGTACGTGGACGCCGCTCCAGGCTTCCTGGGCGAGCTCGTCGATGGCCTGACGTTGGTCCAAAACGAGAACGGCGCCGATCTGGTCGTCGTCCACGATGGTCGCGCCACCGCCGCGATAGCGATGCGCCTCAACGCCGCGGTCGACCAGGGAGGACTCCTCGCCGCCAGCGATGCGCTCGGGCCGGCGTGTAGATATCGCTCGATCGTGACCCTCTTCCCGCTGCGTGAGATGCAACGGGTCGAGGGATGGGAGGAGGTGCCGCTCGACGCGCTCCTGCCGATGGTCGAGCTTGCGGGCGAGATCTCGCTGCACAAGGCGTTCTTCCTGCTGTACGGCGACTACCTGCGCGGCATCCTCAACCTGCGCGACCTCTTCGCGGTAGACGCGGCAGACGCGCGCCATTGGCGCCAACCCCTCGAACAAGCCCGCATCGGCCACCTCTTCGTCCGGCCCTTCTTCATCGAGGTGCTCGACGCCGCGCTGCGCCGGGTCGCAGACCACAACTGGCCGCGGCTGACCGCAGCACAAGTGACAGCGGAGGAGGCCCCGAATCGGCGCAGCGTCGCCACCCACGTCGGCATGATTGGCCACGTCGGCAACGAGCTGTATTGCGAGCTGGTCCTCGCCGATCCCGCCAGCCAGCACGCGGTCGGAGTCCGAGCGGGCCGCGGCCTCGTCACGATCTTCGCCGAGCGCCACGACCCGACGCGCACCGGCATCCGCCGCGCCCTCATTTGGGGCCGACGCAACACCCTCATCGTCGACCTGTGCCGCTTCTTCGAGGTCGACCCTGCCTCGGTAGTGGGCAAACCTACAGACGAAAGCCGCGGCATCGTGCTCGGCAGCTTCGACATCTGGCAAGCTGACGACCGCGAGGCGCTGGCGATCACGCTCGCCGAATGTATGGCGTTGCTGTGGAAACACGTGCACGCCGGCCAGCTCATCGTCCACTGACGTTCTTCCACTCGCCAACTCAGGTTCAAGCCATGCAAAACGGCCTCATCACTGGCCTCCGCCACCTCCACCGATCCGTGGGCTACCTGCTCTTTGTGATCGCGCTGGCCAACGTCGTCCTGGCGCTTGCCGGCGCACGCGAGAAGGCCGCGCTCGCCGCCTGGGTCGGGCGCCTGTCTCGCATCGGTCTGCGGATGGTTGGCGGGGTCGAGCTGATCATCGGCATCGCGATGTGGGCGATATGGCTGCCGGTGCCGGCCACCGCTCCGTGGATCTGGGGCACGCTTCTCTTGTGGGGCGCGATCGAGTTTGCCAACGTTCGCTTGATCAAACCGCAGGTCGCCACAGTCCTCGGCGGCGGCCGGGCGACCAGCGCTCTGATCATCGGCACGTTCATCCAGGTCGGTGCGCTCACCGCGATCATCGGCCTGATGACGACGCGCTAGTCGGACCCGCGGCGCCTGCCATCGCGCCCACCGCTGCCTTGACAGCCCTCGGCGCTGACCTACCTTGCAGCCGCTCTGGCCGAACAGGCCGGATGCAACGCAACGAGATTACAACGAACCGTCATACCGCCAGCGTCGCTGGTGGGTGTGACGACGCGGCGCCCACGGGCGCCACCTACTGGAGGCGTTTGATGCAGCTGAAGCCGCTCTTCGATCGAATCGTAGTGAGCCGCTCCGCCGAGGCGGAAGTTACTGAGGGGGGCATCTACCTGCCCGAGGCCGCGCAAGAGAAGCGCAGCGAAGGGACCGTCATCGCCGTGGGCAACGGCCGCGCGCTGGAGGACGGCACGATCGTGCCGTTGCAGCTCGCCGGTGGCGAGAAGGTGCTGTTCGGCCGCTACGCCGGCAACGAGATCACCCTTGAGGGTGAGACCTACCTGGTGATGCGCGAAGACGAGATCCTCGCCATTATCAGCTGAATCCACCGCACAGAAGCGAAACGAAACGATCCGACCAGCGGGCAG
>CALGHC010000126.1 GCA_937915965.1 uncultured Myxococcales bacterium | reverse complement strand
ACAGGGAGCTGTGCGTCTGCGACATCGTCGAGGCGCTCGGCATCACGCAGTCCAAGGCCTCGCGGCACCTCGCGACCCTGCGACACGCAGGCCTGGTGGTCGACCGCAAGGCGGGGGCCTGGTCCTACTACTCGATCCGCGCGCCCGACAACGACCTCGACCGCACAGTCCTCGACACCGTGCTCGCGAAGCTCGCTGACCATCCCGACGCCGCTTGCGTCCTTCGAAGCCTCCACGCGTGGCTCGAGTGCCAGGACCGTGAGGCGGCCTGCGCTCCAGGCGGCGCCTGTGGCCCATTGACCGGCATAGAACCAACGAACCGCGCTCACGCGGCATGTTCAGGAGTCAACCCATGATCAACCAGTCGTCATCGGCGGGAGTGGCGAAGCGCATGTCCTTCCTCGACCGCTACCTCACCCTCTGGATATTCATCGCCATGGCGATCGGCGTCGGCGCCGGATACCTGGTCCCCGGTGTCGTCCCGTTCGTCAACCAGTTCAACGTCGGGACGACCAATATCCCCATCGCGATCGGGCTCATCCTGATGATGTACCCGCCGCTGGCGAAGGTCCGTTACGAGGAGATGGGCCCTGTCTTCCGCAACACCAAGGTCCTGGGGCTGTCGCTCGTCCAGAACTGGATCATCGGCCCCATCCTGATGTTCGGCCTGGCCGTGCTCTTCCTGCACGACAAGCCCGAATACATGGTCGGCCTGATCCTGATCGGCCTCGCCCGCTGCATTGCGATGGTCGTCGTCTGGAATGACCTCGCGAAGGGCGACGCCGAGTACTGCGCGGGGCTCGTCGCTTTCAACTCGGTCTTCCAAGTGCTCTTCTTCTCGGTCTACGCCTACATCTTCATCACCGTGCTGCCGACCTGGCTCGGTCTGCCGGGTGTGACCGTCGACATCACCATCGGTGAGATCGCCACGAGCGTCTTCATCTATCTCGGCATCCCGTTCCTGGCCGGCATCATCACCCGATTCTCGCTCATGAAGCTCAAGGGCAAAGACTGGTACCACACGAAATTCATCCCGAAGATCAGCCCGCTCACGCTCATCGCGCTGCTCTTCACGATCATCGTGATGTTCTCGCTCAAGGGCGAGAAGATCGTCGAGCTGCCCTTCGACGTCGTCCGAATCGCAGTCCCGCTGCTCATCTACTTCGTAGTGATGTTCTTCATCTCGTTCTTCATGTCGAAGAAGGTCGGCGCGACCTACGGGCAGGCCACAACGCTGTCATTCACGGCAGCCTCGAACAACTTCGAGCTCGCCATCGCCGTCGCAGTCGCGACCTTCACGATTGGCCACGGCGCAGCCTTCGCGGCGGTCATCGGTCCCTTGGTCGAGGTGCCGGTGATGATCGGACTTGTGAACGTCGCACTCTGGCTCGGGCGCAAGTACTTCCCTAACAATCTCGCCGAGACGAAAGCGGTCCAGTCATGAGCGGGCGAGATGCCAGCCACCTCGTCAGCCCGAACCCGCCGATTCCTCCAGTGCCGTTGCAGTCCCGGCCCGGCCGCTGCATCCTCCGGCGGCCGCGGCGGCCGTGGCGGCCGTGACCTTCTGAGCGTGGACACAGCATGAGACCTGAGGCGATCGCGTATCTCTGCTGTCCTACCTGCCGGGGAGACCTGGAGTTGGACGGGACGCCGGAGGCCTTGGGCCAGATCGATCGGGGCGCGCTGCGCTGTCTGGCCTGCCGGGTGGACTACCCCATCGATCGCGGCGTGCCCGACTTCGTTGGTGGGGCCGGAGAAGCCAGAGTCGAGCAGACCACCAAGGGCTTCGCGCGAAACTGGGAAGCCTTCAACAAGACGATCCTGGCTGAGCCGGCGCTCAATGACGAGCTGCTCCGCGACTGGCTCTACCCCCTGCCGCTGGAGCGCTTCGCGGGCCAGGTGGTCTGCGAGCCCGGCTGCGGCATGGGGCGGTGGCTCCACGTCGCCCACGCCTATGGACCAGAAGCGCTGATCGGATTGGACTACTCCGCGGTCGTCCACACAGCCTACGCCAACACGCGTCACCTGCCGCACGTGCACATCGTCCGGGGCGACATCTTGCGCATGCCGCTGCGGCCGTGCATCGATCTGGCCTACTGCATCGGCGTACTGCACCATTTGCAAGACCCTGGCACCGCCTTCTCCGCCCTCACGCGGGTGCTGGCGCCGGACGGTCTGCTGACCGTCTGGGTGTACGACCAGGAAAACAACGCCTGGCTGACATCGGTCGTGACGCCCCTGCGCGAGAAGATCACGAGCCGGCTGCCGCACCCGATCCTCGCGGGGCTCTCCAAGGTGCTCACAGCGCAACTCTTCGTCGCCGCAGCGCTCCAATCCCACCTCGGGGCCCGCGGCGACGTGTTCTATGCGGACTACCTGGCCTATGTGCGCCGCTATCCCTTCCGCTACATGGAGCACATCGTCTACGACCACCTCGTGCCGTCCATCGCCCATTACATCCCGCGCAGCGAACTTGAAGCCTGGACCCAGCGCGAAGGCCTCGCAGCGCTGGTGCTAGCGCGCAACAACAACTCGTGGCGCTTGCACGCCGCCAGGCGCCCCGAGCTGCTGCCGGCGCTGGATGACGAGGTGGGGAGCGCCGGCTAGAGCACCGAGGCAGCGAGGCAGCGAGGCAGCGAGGCAGCGAGGCAGCGAGGCAGCGAGGCAGCGAGGTGCCAGCGAAGCAGCGAGGCAGCGAGGTGCCAGCCACCTCGTCAGGAGCGCCAAGACCCGCCAAGACCCGCCAAGACCCGCCAAGACCCACTCAGGGCTCCTTGACGACCAGCACCTTGTCGACAGGCGGCTTCTTGATCACGCTGGTCTCGCCGCCGGGCCAATGGACCGTCACCGTGTCGATGTTTGCGTAGCCACCGAGGCCGAAACGCACGCGGCGAGGGGACTGCGACAGGTAGCCAGTTGGCCCATTGAGTGCGCGCGAGAGCTTGAGCGCGCCGGCCTGCAGGTCAACCCACGCGCCAAACGGGTCGCGCGGTGCCTTTCCCACCAGCTTCACCTCAAGCCAATGCCGACCGGGGCTCAGCTCGTTGCGATAGATGTGCACGCGGTGATTCCAGGTCAACACGACCAGGTCGAGGTCGCCGTCCTCGTCAAAGTCGATGGTAGCCGCAGTGCGCCCGGACGCGACGTAGGGCTTGCCGTCCACCTTCTGGTTGGGGTCGTAGATTCCGTCGGCCGGCGGGTCCAGTCCAAGCGCCTTCTGGGTCTCGTAGAAACGGTTGCCTTCGTTGTGCAAGAACAGGTTGGGTATGTAATCAAACGGGTTCGACATGCCCGCCGCGATGAACAGGTCCGGATCGCCGTCGTTGTCGAAGTCACCCGGCAGGCTGCCCCACGGCTGCCAGTTCTCGGCGTGCCACTCCATCGAACGCTCATCGAAGCCGCCGTCCTTGGTCTGCATCCACAGCGTGTTGCCGTAGATCGGTCCCGTCGGATTGTCGCCCGGTACACCAACCGAAGGTCCTTCCAGCGCCGTGTAGCGAACCTCAGGGTCGATATCGGTGTAGAGCACATCCGGCCCGCCCCACATGTCGGCGTGCATGTCGGTGACGTACAGGTCGATCAGACCGTCGCTGTCGAAATCGGCCCAGACAGCCGCGACCGCACCGTACGAAACCTGCGGCATCAGCGCGGCCGTCACATCGGTGAAGTGCCCCGTGCCGTCGTTCTTCAACAACGCCGAGAATCCGAACATGTCGGGCAGCATCAGGTCCGGGTCACCGTCGCGGTCGAAGTCCGCGATCGTCACATCCGAGAAGCTGCGCGTCGTCACTGGCAAGCCGCCGCCAGGGATGCCGAACTCCTTGGCCACGTCGACGAACGCGAAGCCCGCGTCGGGGCCCAGGTTGCGAAACAGCTTGGAGGCGTCCGATGTGTCGTCCTTCATCAGATCGGGCACCTGCTTGCCGGCGTAGTGGTCGGGGCACCCCCCGGCGGCTGCGATCAAGGGGCCCTCGGTGAATTGGCGGTTGCCGGCGACGACGATGTCGAGGAAGCCGTCGAGGTCGACGTCGACAAACGCCACGCCAGCGTAGTGCCCCGAGACGTTGACCTGTGCGGCCGGCGCGACGTCGGTGAAGCTGCCGTCGGGGTTCTGGCGCAGCAAGGCGTTGGGTCGGCGCGCGAAGCTCACGTAGAAGTCGGTGTCGCCGTCGTTGTCGTAGTCGCCGTGGGTGACGCCGATGCGCACACCGTCGTTGATCAGGTTCATGCGGGACGAGACATCCTTGAAGGTGCCGTCGCCCTGGCCGAGGTAGTAGCCGGTCGGCCCGCACTGATTCAGCATCACCAGGTCGTCGTGACCATCGCCGTCAAAATCGTCGACCGCGACACCAAAAGCGTGGTCGTAGACCGTGCCTTCGGCGTTGGTGAGGCGTTGGTGCGCCCAGTTCACGCCCGCAGCGCTGGCGACCTCGACGAACTCCCACTTGGCGGGTGGCCCGATATCAATAGGCGCGACATCAGTAGGCGCGACATCCTCCGCGGCGACGTCCTCGGTCGTCCCGCCGTCCTGTGGCTCGCCTGCATCGACCGCCACGTCTTGCAAGGAAGTGTCCGCCGCGACGTCCTCGACCGCGGTGTCGCTCGCCGTGTCGCTGCCGTCGAGCGAGGCCTCGCCGTCCAAGTCCTCGGCGCCGTCGGCCGGCGATGCCGCGTCCGAGCTCGCATCGTCGGCCGCGACGTCGACC
>CALGHC010000125.1 GCA_937915965.1 uncultured Myxococcales bacterium | reverse complement strand
GCGAGTTGCGAGTTGCGAGTTGCGAGTTGCGAGTTGCGAGTTGCGAGTTGCGATGCGGTGCCACCAGCCGAGGTAGACAATGAGCGACGACCCACGACAAGACGAGTCCCCCCAAGCCGAACCGCTGCCGATCTGGTTCTTTGTCGGCGCGATCCTGGTCGTCTACGGCCTGATCATCATGGGCAGCGACCTGGTCGGCAACACCCGGGTGACCGTGCTCGCCGAGCTGCACCCCGGGCTGTGGTGGGGTGCAATCATCGCGGTCGCAGGCGCGGTGTTCACGGCGATCGGCTGGATCGGCCACCGGCGCGGGCGCTGAAGCCGTGCGCGGGGCGGGGAGGCCTGCGAGACGCGGCAGACGCCGGCGACGAACGAGACAAAGACGCGCGGTGACGACGCCGCAAAGGGAGAACCCATGGCAAGCGCGACGGAGAAGGCGGCGGGCAACCCGCTGATTCGCTACTTCAAAGATTTCGCGGTCCTCAAGGAGACCCGCTCGGAGTATTGGGGCATTCAGGTCATCAACCTGCTCGACTCGACCGTCTTCTTTGCGGTGCTGACCATCGCGGTGGTCCTGCTCAGTGAGGACTTCGGCTTCACGGACATCGATGCCGGCTACGCGATCACCGTCTACGCCTCGGGCACGACGATCTCGCTGCTCTTTGCTGGCGTGCTCACCGACTGGCTGGGCATCCGCCGCTCGTTCTTCCTCGCCATGGCTGGTCAGATGGTGACCCGCGGCGCGATCATCGCCGCGTTCTTCCTGCCCGACCTGCCGCAGCGCAACCTGATCGTCTGGGTCGGCTTCCTCTTGATGGCGCCGTTCGTCGCGATGGTTCAGACCGTCTACCAGGCGGCCAACAAGCGCTTCACCACGCGTCGATCGCGCAGCGCCGGCTTCAACCTCTGGTACCTCTTCATGAACATCGGCGCAGCGCTGGGCGGCTGGAGCATCGACGTGGTGCGCAAGACGCTTGGCATGCCCAATATCCACATCTTCACCATGGGCGTCCTCTTGTCGGCCGTCTGCATCGTCCTGACCTTCTTCCTGGTGCGCCGCGAGGATCAGCTCTATGGCCCCGACGAGGAGCCCGAACCCGCCGAGCCGGTCGCGCCGACCAGACGAACGCCGCTCGAGATCGCCAAGGCGGTGCTGGGCGAATCGGTCTTCTGGCGCTTCGTCGCGCTGATCAGCTTGCTGCTCGGCGTGCGCGCGGTCTTCCTCTACATGCACCTGCTGATGCCGAAGTTCTGGTTGCGGGTCATCGGCCCCGACGCCGCCATCGGCGCCCTCGAGGCGGTCAACCCGGTGCTGGTGGTCATCGGCCTGATCTTGCTGATCCCAATCCTGCACCGCTTCAGCGTCTACAAGATGCTCGTATTTGGCTCGATGATATCGGCCGCGTCGCTCTTCTTCCTCGCCTGGCCGGCGTGGGGCCAGACGGTCTATTGGACGTCGTTGGCGTCCCTCGCAGTGCTCACGGTCGGCGAGGTGATCTGGTCGCCCCGGCTCACCGAGTACACGGCTGCGATCGCGCCAAAGGGGCAGGAGGGGACGTATCTGGGCTTATCGATGGTGCCCTACTTCCTCGCCAAAACGGTCGTCAGCCTGCTCAGTGGTCACATGTTGGTGCGCTGGGTGCCCGAGGCAGCAGAAGGGCAGCCGATCCTGCGCGACCGCCTCGCGGCGGGCGAGATCGCCTTTTGGGATTCTCCCAGCGCGATGTGGCTGATTTTGGGGGCCGTCGCGCTAGCCGGACCGATCCTGGCGCTGGTGTTCCGGGGCTGGTTCACCCGTGGCGCCAAGTGGGGCGATGGCTCGGCGGCGGAGGCGGCGGTCGAGGCGGCGGCGGCACCCGAAGCAGAGGCCAGCTAGAAGGCCGACCCGGGCTGGTCCAGGAACGCGAGCTCCTCCGCCGTCGATGTGCGCCCGAGGATCGCGTTGCGGTGCGGGAATCTGCCAAACCGGGCGACGATGTCGCGATGGGCAATGGCGAACTTCACGTTGCCTGTGAGCCGTTCGCCCGCTGGCCCGCCGAGCTCGTCGCGCATCGCTGCGAAGAGGGCGACGCACCGGTCCTGATCGGCGAGCGTCTCGCTGTGCATGAACGGCATGTAGAGGAACGTGCGCTGGGCGGTGGCCAGGGTCCGGTCGGCGCCGGCGGCGATGCCAGCGGCAGCGATACGAAGGGCCAGCGCGTCCGTGGCGTACATACCCGGCGTGTCTCGGTACATGTTGCGTGAGAACTGGTCGAGCACGATGACCTGAGCGAGTCGCCCGGCTGGCTCGGCAAGCCAAGCGTCGCACGTTCCCGCGACGATCTCCCCGTGGGTCGATTCGAAGCGGTCGCGCAGCATGGCGTCGAAGGCGGGGTCTTTCTTCCACCACTTCGCGGAGTGTTGGCCGTCAGCGTATCCGTCGGCGTCGAGCGCGCCAAACCACAGGTCGACGATTTGCTGCCAGGCGGGCGCAGATGCGGTGCTGGTGGGTTCCATGTGTCCTCCGGGTGCCGACGGCCCAGGTGCCACCCTAGCCGACGGTCAGCTGATAGGTGGAGTTGTAGCGCTGCTGGAAATCGATCTCGGTCATGAAGATCAAACGCAACACGTCCAATGCCCAGCCAAAGCCCGCAAAACCCCAGGTGATCAGAAAGACGATGCCGATCCCGTGGTCACCCAGATAGAACCGGTGCAGGCCACTCCAGCCGAAGAACACGGACAGGCCAAGCGCGACGAGTCGACTGCGGGTGCCGCCGTGGCCAAGGCGGATCGGTGCCAGCTGCAGCTGCAGGACCTGGGGAGCTGTCGGCGGCGCGAAGGTCCGAGGTGGTGCGGCGGCTGGTGCAGCGGCCGATGCTGCGACGGAAGGAGCCGACGGAGCCGGCGCGGTGGTCGGCGACAGGCCGCGGAAGTGATACTGGACGGCAGCGGTCGCATCATCGATCTCGAGGTCGGCGTAGCCGTGCGATGCCAGCGTGTCCAACGCCTGCTCGGCGTCCGGAAGCGGCATCTGTAGGGCGCGCGCGCAGTCGGCGACCGAGAGCCTGCCGCCTCGCAGCGAGGCCGCGTCGAGGATGGCGAGCTGGGTGACCGTGTCGACGCCAATGCCCTCCGGCTTCGGCGGCGGCCGCACGACCAACCACACGCCGAAGGCCATGAGCGCGATCGTCGCGAGCTGCAACGGCAAGGCGACAAGCTGGGGCAACGCCGCCGAAGCCTCGGCGACGGCGCCGAGGCCCAGGAGCCCCGCGCCGGCCATCACCACGCCGCTGAGCCGAGGAGCGAGGGCGATGCGCCGCACAAGGCCGTCGGCACGCCGGTCAAGGGCGTCACGGGCGGGACCTTGGAGCAGGGGGCCGGATGCCATGGGGTACCTCCGCGGGCGGCGCTCGACGGGGTGACGGGGTGACGGGGCGACGGGGTGACGGGGTGCTGGACTCCAAGGCCCGCGCCCTGGCCGGTACCCGGTCGGCCGCCCAGGTGCGAAGGTAGGCGACACGACCCGGGCGAGACAAGCGCGCTGGCCGAGAGGGTGCGATTCCAGAACCAGGGCCTCGTTTCAAGCGGCATTGAGCGCCGCCAGTTCGTGTTTTTTTTGGCTTGGGGGGTCGGGGCTCGACCCCCAGCGGCAAGAAGCGTGGTTCTTGCCGCTTCCCCGCTGCGTGGCGGCGTTCGCCGCCTGACTGGACCACCGACGGCATTCCCAGACCCCGGATTTCGGTCTGCGCCCAGGCCGAGACCGGAGCCCACTGCGCCCCCAAATCGTGTCATCCTGCGCCGCGGAGGCCCACCATGATTGTTCACGACCGCATCGAAGCCGCCCTCGCAGCCAGCCTCGCCGATCGCGCGCTGTCGCTCGGCGAGCGCCGTGAGCTCACAGCGCTGATCGGCGACTCTGAGCTTCGGACAGACGAGCGCGCGTTTGTGCGCAACCGTGCTTTCGACCTGGTCACCGCGGAACTTGGCGACGTCGGCGATGCCGCGCTGATCGGCTGGCTGCGCGATGTCCTCAAATGGCTCGATCGCCAGGAGGAGCGCAGCGACCGAGGCCCCGCCGCGCGACCCGCGCGGGCGTTCTTCAGCCCGGGCGACGCCTGCCGCGAGGCGCTCGTCGCCGAGATCGGCAGATGCCGCGAGCGCCTCGACGTCTGTGTCTTCACCATCACCGACGACCGCATTAGCGGCGCGCTGGTCGACGCCGCCCGCCGCGGCGTGGCGGTGCGGGTGATCAGCGACAACGACAAGGCGGCAGACCGGGGCTCGGACATCGACCGCCTCGCGGGCACGGGCACCCCTGGGCGCAGCGGCGCCCGCGGCGGTAGCCGAGCCAGCGCCATCGCCGTGCGGGTCGATCGCAGCGACGCGCACATGCACCACAAGTTTGCAGTCTTCGATGGCGGCACCCTGGCGACGGGCAGCTTCAACTGGACCCGCAGCGCCTCAAGCGAGAACGCCGAGAACCTGATCTTCACGAGCGACCCGGGGCTCATCACCGCCTTTGTCGCCGAGTTTGAGAAGCTCTGGCAGGCGGGAATATAGGCGAGACGCGAACGAGAATCTGACTCGCAAATCGCCAGAAACGCCGCCTTGAAATTGTACAATTGTCAATGCCTGACACATTGCGCTGGGCCGCCCCCCCCCTTTGGACACTGCCCGCCATTCCGCGGTAGCCTGCCCGTTCCTTCTGCGCTCGGCTCGACCCCGCTCTACCGCGCGCACGACCACCCGCCCTGCCGTACTTCGCGGAGCCCCGTCTATGTCCAACCCTGACCAGAGCGGCGAGCAAGAGAAGCTTGAGGACGTCAAGCAGCTTGGCCTCTTCGCGGCGCTCGCCAGCCTCAGCTACGTGTTCTGGATCTGCGGCGGCATGGAGATGATCGAGCGCCTCGCCTTCTACGGTGTGAAGGCGGTGGCGGCCCTGTACGCCAAGGACCCCGTCAGCAAGGGTGGCCTCGGCGTCACCATGACTGACTTCGGCACGATCTTGATGGTCTGGGCGCTGGTTCAGTCGATCGTGCCGGTCTTCACCGGCGGCCTGTCGGATCGATACGGCTACAAGGAGACGATCTTCGCGTCGACGGTCGTCAAGATCGCCGGCTACCTCGTGATGGCCTTCTTCCCGACCTACAACGGCTTCTTCGCGGGCGCCATCCTGCTCGCCACGGGCACGGCGATCTTCAAGCCGGGCATCCAGGGCACGCTGGTCAAGTCGACGACGCCGCAGAACTCGTCGATGGCTTGGGGGGTCTTCTACCAAACGGTCAACATCGGCGGCTTTCTTGGCCCGCTCGTCGCGGGCCTGATGCGAAAGATGGAGTGGCAGTACGTCTTCTTCGCCTGCGCCGCGATCATCTGCGTCAACTTCTTGCTTCTGCTGGTCTACAAGGAGCCCGGCAAGGAAGAGCGCCTCGAACGCACCCGGGCTGTCACGGAAGGGCGCGTCACGCGCGCAAGCCTGGTGACCGAGTCGCTGCACGAGCTGGCCAAGCCGCGGGTGTGGCTCTACCTGCTCGTCTTCAGCGGCTTCTGGTTCATGTTCAACGCCCTCTTCGACGTCTTGCCGGCTCACATCGACGACTGGGTCGACACCCGCGGCGTGGTCGCGACCCTCTTTGGCACCGGCGGTACAGACAGCGCCTTCATCAAGTTCTTCATCGTCATGAACGCCGGCGGCACCGAGATCCAGCCGGAGGGAATGCTCAACCTCAACGCCGGCCTGATCATGGTCACCTGCTTCATGTTCGCCTGGCTCAGCGGCATGCTGCGGGCGACGACCTCGATGGTGATCGGCACCCTGCTCGCCTCGGCGGCGCTCTTCCTGTCGGGCTACTCGGTCTCCGGCTGGGCCTCGGTCGCAGCGATCCTGGTCTTCTCGGTGGGCGAGATGATGTCGAGCCCGAAGTTCTCGGAGTACATCGGCAACTTCGCTCCGGACGACAAGAAGGGGATGTACCTGGGTTTTTCGCAGATACCGCTGGCCATTGGCTGGACGCTTGAGGGCAAGATTGGCCCCTGGCTCTACGATACGTTCGCCAGCAAGGACACCTTCAGCCGCGAGGTGATCGTCGCGCGAGGCCTGCTCGACGAGGTCGCCGCCAAGGCCATCCCGCAAGGCGAGGCATTCGACCATCTGGTCAAGCTCACTGGCGAGGACCCGTTCGCGCTCACCAAGCTGATGCACGACACCCACAGCGTCGAGACGGTCTGGAACATCATGGCCGTGGTCGGCATCGTCTCCGCGTTTGGCATCTACCTGTACGGCCGCTGGGTGCTCACCCTCGCCCGGCGCCAGCGGACCTGACCGATGACCCAGGATCCATCCGGGCGTCGTCGCGACGTCTGAGGAGGAGCCGATGAAGACCTCGTCCACAGTGTCCGCAGGCTGGCCTCGCAGCGTCGCGCTTGTCGCCGTCACGTTTGCGGGCCTGCTGGCGATCGCGGGCTGCCAGAAACGCGGCAGCGGCGTCGAGATGTCCGAGGAGCGGCGCTTCGAGGCGATCCACGGCCTGAAGTTCGGTGGCGCCGCCGTCATCGACGTGCATGTGCGAGCGGGCGCGCCGGCGACCTTGCTGCAGGTCACGGGCGACGACGACGTCGTGCCGAAGATCGTCACCGAGGTCCATGACGGCGTCTTGGCGATCCGTGATGACTCCAAGCGCAGCCCCAACCTGCCGCTCGAGCTCAGCCTGACCGTCGCCAGCCTCGACGCGATCGATCTCAGCGGCGCGGTGAGGGGCACCATCGAGGGGTTGCAGGCCCGGGCCTTCCGGCTGCACGTCAGCGGCGCGGCCGACCTGCGCGTCTCCGGTCGCTGCGCCGCCCTCGACGTCGACGTCTCGGGCGCCGCCAAGGTCGACGCGGGCGAGCTGCTGGCCGACGACGCCAAGGTCCAGCTCAGCGGCGCCGGGCGGATCGACGTGCGCACCACTGGCAAGCTCGACGTGGCCGTCTCCGGGGCCGGCACGGTGCGCTATACCGGCCCGCCGACCTCCATCACCAAGCAGGTCTCCGGCGTCGGCTCGGTCGAGCCGCGCTGATCCGTCACAGGCGGCCCGACTTCCTCGCGCAGCCTTGCGGATTTGTGCGACGTGCAGGCGTTTGCCGCACGCGTTTGCCTCCCGGTCGTTGCGACGAGCGTCGCCACGGCCAAGGTGATATAGTCCGCAGCACCAGCTACTTGGAGGTGCCCGATGCGTCCCATGCGCCCGATTCCCGTTCGATTGAACCGCTCCGCCGCGCTGGTGGTCGCCGTCGCCGTCATCGCCGCGGCAGCGCCAGCGGCAGCCGCTCCACCAGCGATGATGGCTTTAGAGGGCCGCCTCGCCACCGGCGTGGGTGGCCCCGTCGCCGACGGCAAATACGGCCTGATGGTCGCGCTCTATGACGGCGCCGACGCCAAGGACTCGGTGTGGCAGGAGGCCCACCTCGGCGTTCCCGTCAGCTCGGGCGGCTTCGCTTTCCACGTCGGGGGTGTCGATCCGAAGAACCCGCTGCCCATCGCCGCGATCCAGCAAGCGTCTGAGCTTTGGGTCGGCATCGCGGTCGACGGCGAGGCGGAGCTGCCGCGACGACCCATGCTATCGGTCGCATACGCCTTCAGCGCCGCGGAGGCAGGCCACGCCACGGCCGCCGACGGGCTGACCAAGCCGATCGACGGCGAGATGATCGCCGTCGGAGCGGTCGCGCCCAAACACCTCGCCTTCACCTGGGCCGCGTCGACCGGCGCAGGCGGCGCCGCCAGTGACCTGGCCTGCACGGGCTGCGTGAACGGCGACGAGATCGTCGTCGGCGCGATCGTCACCGATCATCTGGCCGAGGGGGCAGTGACCGCCGCGAAGCTCGCCAAGGGCGCGGTCACGGGCGACGCGATCGCCGAAGAAGCGGTCGACAAGCAGCACGTGGCGTTCACCTTCGCCGCCAGCGACAGCAAGGGCGGCGAGGCCCTCAAGGCCAAGGAAGCCGCGAGTCTGGCGTGCACCGGCTGCGTCGGGACCGATCAGCTCGCCGACGCGGCGGTGACGACGGCCAAGCTCGCCGACGCTGCCGTCGAGACCGCCAAGGTCGCCGACGGCGCCATCACCACGGCCAAGCTGGCTGATGCCGCGGTCGAGACGGCCAAGGTCGCCGACGGCGCCATCACCCAAGCCAAGCTCGCCAAGGGCATCGGCACCCTGCCCAAGGGCGCGATGCTGGTATCGCAGTCCCCCTACGACGAGGGCCTGCTCGAGGCCGGCTACAAGCGCCTCGCGATGACCGTCGAGCTAGCGACCGAGCGCGGCTGGCTCGCCCACGCGCCCCTGCCGACCGGCCGCCTGCACCCCGCGGTCGCCGTCGTACGCAACCGCGCCTATGTCATCGGCGGCGGCGGCCCCAGCCACTTCGGCGGCGGCGTCACGACCAACGAGATGTACGATCCCGACACCAACACCTGGGCGAAGAAGGCCGAGATGCCGACCGCGCGCGGCTGGTGTCCGTGGGTGGTGATCGACGACGTCGTCTACGTCGCAGGCGGCGTCAAGGATCAGGTCAACAGCAACGCGATGGAAGCGTACGACGCCCAGACTGATACCTGGGAGAAGCTGCCGCCCAAGCCGACGGCGACGTGCGCGTCTTGGGGTGCGGCGTACAAGGGCAAGGCGTACTACTTCTCCGGAATTGGCACGGCGGATACCGAGATCTACGATCCGGTCGCCAAGAAGTGGGCAAAAGGCGCGCCACGACCGAGCGGCGCCAACGAGGACCACTGCGTCGCCGTCCACGACGGCAAGATCTACGTCATCGGCGGCGCTGGCGGCGACGTTGACCGGGTGCGTTTCCAACGCTACGACCCCGAAACCAACACCTGGGAGGGCCTGACCAACATCCCCTCGGGTGGCGTCACCGACGGCGACGTCTACGTCTCGGGGCACTCGCTCTTCGTATTCGGCGGCTGGGACGGGCTCGAGCGGCGGTTGCGCGTCTTCGACACCGACAGCCAGACCTGGTCGATCCGCGACAACTTCATCCCGGTACCGCCCGGCACGAGCGGCTACAGCCGCTTCAAACTGGCAGTGCTCAACGGCAGGGCGCACTTCCTCGCCGGTGCCGCGAAATCCACGGAAGGCGCCGCCTACAACGTCGGCAACCTGTCATTCGGGCCGATCGAGGCTTACCTGTACGGGCTGTAGGGCGCCTCACCAAGGCGCGGCTACCGTCCGACAAGCGCGAGCCACTCGGGCTCCTTGAAGCCAACCAAGAAGCCGTCGGCGCCGTCTTCGCCGAGGACGAGGAGGGGCCGCTTGATCAGCTTGCCGTCAGCGGCGAGGGCGTCGAGCTGGTCGGCCTCACTCATCGTTGCCAGGCGATCCTTGAAGCCGCCGTCCCGATAGCTGCCACCGGAGGTGTTGAAGAGCCGGCTGAGCGGCATGCCCGACCGACGCCACCAGCGCTCGAGCGCCGCGCGGCCGGGGGGCGTCGCGACGATGTGGATGTCGGTGTGCGCGAGGCCGCGCGCGTCGAGCCACTTCAGCGCTTTGCGACAGGTTCCGCAGCCGGGGTAGTGGTAGACGATCCGTTTCATCGCGTCCTCGCAGCAATTCGGCGCTCACTCGACCTCGATATCGTCCAGGGCGTCGTCGAGACGCAGCCGCTCCTCGTTGCTCAACTCCGCGACCTGGGTTGGGGATCCGCCGTCGCTTGGGCGCCCGTCCGGCGACGAGTTGCCGTCGCCCGGCCCGCCCGATCGACGCGTCCAACTGCGCACAGCGAAGAAGAGGACGACCACAACCAGCGCGAGCACCGCGGCGGGGATTCCCCAACCGCGGCGGCGCTGCCGCTCGACCTGGAACCAGGCGCGCTCGTGCTGGTCGGCCGGGCCGTGGCTGGCGTTGAACTCGGTGACGTACTGGTCGAGCAGGTCACCTGCGCCCAGGCCGAGCGCCAGCCAGATGCGACCGCGGCGCTTGTAGAGCGCTGACGTCGAGCAATCGAGCTGGCAATTGGACATCGCGCCGCTCGAGCAGCCGCAGCCGCAGTGGATGCCCTCCAAGAAGAGCGTGTAGGCCCTCGCGTCGTAGCGCAGCAGCCGCTCGTAGTCGGGCCGCTTGGGCAAGAACTCCTCCTCGACGGCGAAAGCGACCAGACGGCGATCGGCCCGCCGCTGGTCGTCCAGTCCGGACAGGGACGCCTGCAGGTCGGCGCGGATCTTGTCGGCATACGCGCACGGGCAGTCCTCGCGGCGCAGGCTGCGTTTGGGGTCGATGACCAGCTCGGAGCCCTCGTAGCAGGCACAGGCGAGCGCAGTCTCGACCTCGGCGAGCGTCGCCTCGGCGGACTTTGGCTGGGCAGCGGCGCGCGGGGCAGGCAGGACGCGACCGGGCGCGGCAGCCATCCCCGACTGGGCAAGTGCGGCAGGTGCCGCAGCCAGGCCCGCAGCGATGACGAGCGCGGCGTGGGCGAACACGGCCAGGCGAGGCGGTTGGCGGCTACAATGGACTTGCGACACGATGAACCTCGAAGGGAGCCACGGCTGGCGGGCGGCCATGCTATCGACGGGGCGGTGGGTTGCAAAGCACAGCGCTGAAAACCCCGCGGACCTGTGCTATCTACCGGCGCGCACGCGTCGGGCGACGACGCGCACCAAGGGGGAGACATGACCGCCACCGACACGAGCGACAGCGCCCTGCCCCACCAGCCGAACGACGCCGATCTGCGCCGCCACGACGACGTCGAACCCGACGCATTGCGCTGGCAGGACGATGGCAGCGTCTTCATCGCCTGGAGCGACGGCACG
>CALGHC010000124.1 GCA_937915965.1 uncultured Myxococcales bacterium | reverse complement strand
AAGGTGATCGCGGTCGTCGCCTCCATGCTTGGCGGTCTGTCGTTCGTTCGCCACGTCCGCCACGTCCGCCACCTGCGCCATGCTCGACCCGGCAGCGAGTCGCAGGGTGGCGACGCCCTGCGCGCCCTGCTGTGGCACGCCGAGGCCTGGACGGTGTTCGCGGTAGGGACTGGTGTCCTCTTCGCCATCCCTCACGTCAATCAGGTGGTGCACGGCACCTACGCGATTGTCGGCCACTCGATGGGGTCGCTGATTGGGGTCGACAGCTTCTTGATCTTCGCCGGTCTGCTGGCTTTCGGGGTGCCCCGAGCGCGTCTGCCACGACTGCGAAGCGCCGTCCGGATGGCGTCCGCGCTCACGCTCTTGCTCTGCCTCGCGCTATTCGTCGCCGGCGTCACGCGGGGGGTCGTGCGGGTTGGCGGTAGCGGCGCTTCCACCCTGGTGGCGATGCGCGCAGCGCTGTTGCCGGTACCCTTCGTCGGTGCCGCATCCTTTGTCGCCCTGGTCACCCTGGCGGCCGCTGTGATCCGGTCGCTGCGCGCCAGGCGACCGGCCGGTTGACCGGTGTCGCGGCTCGGTCAAATCTGCGGGTCCGGCCGACCAGAACGGTCGGCGAGGCGGGAGAAAGAGGTGCGGATGCAACCCCTTACAACATCTTTGCTGGTTCTTTTGGCGTTTGGCTGCGCCTCGCCGCGCAGCCCAGCCGCCGGCACCGGAACACCCACCGACGCCGCCTGGGTGGTCGGCGCCGATGCGGAGTCGGAGGTCGCTGGAGACGCAGGGGCGCCCTCGGACGCAGCGAGTGCGGCCCCGGACGCAGCGAGTTCGGCCTCGGACGCGGCGAGTGACGCGGCCGCGGACGCGCTGCCTGCCTCGGACGTGAACTGGGACGTTGCCTCGGACGGGACTGTGGCCTCGGATGCGGGGGCTGCGTCGGACGCGGCGACGGATGCGATCGTGGACGCCGCGTCGGACGTCGCGACAGACTCCGGTGTCGCCGCCGACGCGCTCCCCGCCGCCACCGTCATCGAGGTCCACCATCCCCTCGCCGCGTCCATCGCCTTGCGCGGCGACACGCCGCCGTTGTCGTGGGCGACTTCGCTCGCTGCCGCCGCGGTCGCTGGCACGATCGCGACCTTCGTGCTGCCGGTCGCAGCCGCCGATATCGAGGTCAAGGCGGTCCTTGAGCTGGCTGGGGAGGCGCCGCAGTGGCAGCTCGGGCCGAACCACGTCGTCGCCCCCGCGGAGCAGCGCGACCTCTTTCCCTACTTCGACCCGCTCGCCGCTGCGGGTCGCCGCGAGGACTTCACCGTCGCTGGCCCCGTCGGCGCTGGCTACAAAGCGGGCAAGCGCACCGTCCGGGTATTCTTGCCGCCCGGCTACGACGAGAACAGCGCGGCCAGCTACCCGCTCGTGGTGATGTTCGACGGCCAGAACCTCTTCGAGGACGAGACCGCGTCTTTCGGCGTCAGCTGGCAGCTCGACGAGGCCGCTCTGGCGATGGTCGCTGCGGCCAAATCCACCGAGCTGGTCATCGCCGGTGTCGATCACGGCGGCGATCGGCGGATCTTCGAATACACGCCCAGCAACGATCCAGCGATGTTCGGCGGCGACAACGGCGGCGGCGACGGTACCCTCGATTGGCTCGACGCGACCGTCTTGCCCGAGCTCGAGAAGCGCTACCGCCTGCTCAGCGGCCGTGACAACCGCGCGGTTGGCGGATCGTCGCTGGGCGGTCTCATGGCCATGCACGCGCTGTGGACCCGCCCGGACAAATGGTCGAGCGCGATCGCGATGAGTGGCTCGTGGTGGTGGAACGACGGCGACCTCTTCGCGGTCGCGACGAAGCTCCTGCCGCTGGCCTTGCCGTCGCGCGTCTGGCTCGACGCCGGCACGGTCAACGACAACCTCGCGCTCGCCCAGCAGATGAAGGCAGCGCTGGTGGCGGGAGGCTTCGCGGAGGCGGAGACGTTGGGTTACTACGAGGCGGTTGGTGCCGACCACAGCGAGTCGGCCTGGAAGGACCGCGCCCACCTGCCGATCGCGTTCCTCTTCGACCCGGGCGACCGCACGCCGGCGTTCAAGTAGGTCGGAATCGGTTCCAGCGCTGCACTATCGGTTCCAGCGCTGCGCTACGGCGCCGCTGCGGCCAGCTTCTCGAACGCGCGCACCACGTCGACGTAGCGGCCGCGCATCTTCGGGACCCGCTTGCGGAGGGCGCGCAGCGATTCGTAGGGGATCGCCGCGGCGGTCCAGCTGATCGCCCACTTGGGGATCCAGCCGCCGGGGTCGCCCTCGACCCGGAAGGTGATGTCCGTGGCCTGGCCGGCCCGCTCCAGCAGGTACGAGCCGCGCATCACCGGCATGCGCACCGTCCCCGACGGCAGCGGCGTGCGCGCCTTGGCAGCGGTGTGGAAGCGGATCAGGACCCGTGCACCGCCGTTGCTGATGACGCCGCTGGTCTCGAGCTCAAAGTCGCGGTCATCGAGTGGCCATGGCCCCTTCCGACGAGAATACATGCGGGTGTGAAGCATGTCGGGGCGCTCGATCAGGCGCTCTTCGACGCAGCGCCCGGCCCACTCGCAACTGGGACCGATGTCGGTGATCACCGCGAGCACGTCGATGACCGAAGCGTTGATGCGGGTTCGCGCCCGCAGCACCGGCAGGCCACGCGGCCCCGTCTCCTGCATCCAGACTTTGACGCCGTCGGAGTCCTTGACCACCTCCCACGGCTCAGCAGCGAGGACCGCGGTGGGTGCAAGCAGCAGGATCGTGGCGATGGCAAGCAGATTTCGCACGCGGCACAGGTATCGAATATCCGCCGTCGACGCAAGCCGCAGACCCCGAAGGGGGCGCGGTTCCGAATCCCGGGTCTCAGGCGGCGAACGCCGCCACGCAGTGGGGAGGCGGCAAGAACCACGCTTCTTGCCGCTGGGGGTCGAGCCCCGACCCCAAAGAAGAGAGACGCGAACGGCTGCCGATCACGGGCGCGGCTGCAGACCCGGAGTTGTGAACCACACCCCCCCGAAGGTCCGATGACTAGTCGCGCTTCTTGTCGATGGCCTTGCAGGCGCTGCAGCTCCCCGATCCCATCGCCGAGTAGTGCGGCATGATGTCGACGGGCACGTCGGCGAGCTCATTGAGCTTGGCGCGAACCTCACCGGGCAGGATGCCGTATTGGACGATGAGCCGGCCGGCGCCCTCGTAGTCACCGCGCCCGATGATCTGCAGCAGCTCGGCCGCGAGCTTCTCGACGGCCTTGCGCATCGCTGGCGGGTTGACCTCGAAGGTGCGTGTGCCCGGGTTGTAGCGGGTGACCCACTCCTGGGCGAAGTAGTTGTAGAGGATCGCCTTGGAGACCGTCTGCGGTGAGCCCTCTGACAGGCGAGCGGCGTCCACCAGCGAGGCGAGCCACGTCAAGGCCATCGACTCGTCGGCGCGGCCGCGCAGGGCGCCGCTGTCGCGTAGGTGGAACCAGTTGAGAAGCGCGACGACCTCGCTGAGTACCTGGTTCATCAGGGTGTATCGGGCTTGCAGTAGCTTGCGCGAGGTCGTCTTGCTGCCGTCGCGCTGCTCGATCTCGCGCGGCTCGACGATGTGGGCGAGCTGCCACATCAGCAGCAGATCGTAGTAGGCCTGGAAGCTGACCTTGCCGACCAGCTTCGGGCCGAAGATGCGTCGCGCCACCGGCAGGGTCAGGGCGTCGAACTTCGCCCGCACGACGTTCTTGAGGATGACGTTCTTTGTGCCGCGGGCGACACGAACCGCCTCGTCGTTGGGCAGCACGAAGGCGCGGATCTGGAAGCCAGCGCGCGCGTCGCCAGCGGTGTAGAGAACGTCTGCGATGGTCACGGGCGAGGGCTTGACCAGCTCAAAGCGCGGTCGGAGCGTCTCTGGGATCGGCAGCGCCTTGAGGAGCTCCTCGCTCTTGTCGAGGAAGCGGCGGAAGCGGGCGGACTCGCCATCGTCGCGGTAGTAGATGATCGCCTCGAACGCGGCCTTCACGCCGAGGAGTCGGTCCTCGTAGAATTCATAGGGTCCGATCGCGATGTCGATCGGACAGGTGCCGGTCTCCAGCCAGAGGATCTCGCTCGTGAGGTAGCGGTCGTCGAGCAGCGAGTCAGCGCGCGCCCGCAGATAGCGTACGAATCCGTCGCAGTCGATCGTGCGGGTGCGCTCACCGTCCTTGGACGCACCTTCCTTGGGGGCACCCGCAGCCCAGGTATCGGCCGCAAGGCGCAGGGCCTTGGCTGCTTGAGTGAGGTCTTGCTGATAGGCCTTCGCGTAGGGCACGAGCTTCAGCTTGTCGCCGGCGCGCTGGACGATGGTATAGGGGCTCCAGACCGCAGCGGCCTTGCTTGGCTCGCTGTGCAACCAGGCCTCGATCTCGCGTTGCGAGACGTCCGCCGGGTAGAAACCGGCACCCGACGGACGGGCTTGGCGGCCGACGAAGGCCCGGTCGCCGTGGTGGCGGTCCCACGGGCCGTAGTGGATCCGCATCAGCGCGGCCAGCTCGCCGGCCTCGGCGTGTTCACCGGCCGCAGCGACCGCCTGCAGGGTCTCGAGCCAGCCAAGCCCCTCGGCCGACACCTGTCGCCAGTAGACACGGTCGATGTAGTCGGCCGCCATACGCAACGGCGCCAACATTGGCACCAATCGCTTGTCGATCGGGCTGATGTCGACGCCCAGGTCGACCTCGCGGTAGCTCGCCAATCGCTGGCGCACCTCTTGTGCCGGGATGGTCCTGCTCGCGAGCAGATCGGCCGCGGTGGGCGGTCGGGCCCCGGCGGGGCGGGGAGCGAGCGTCGCCGCGCAAAGGGTCGTGGCGACGACAGCCACCAGGAGTCGGCAGGGCGATGGGGGAGCGGCCAGGCGGGGCATAGGGCCTCCTTGATGGTGCGATGCCTCTGTCCTCATGATAGCGCAGATTGAGCGACCCAGGGACCGTGACGGCCGTGACGATCGTGACGACCGCGACGGCCTCTTCGACGCGCTCCGATCGCCGCTGTGTCGGCGACCGAGTCAGAACGCCACCTGCAGCTGGCTGCGAGACTGCAGTTCCAGGGGCCGGCTGCCTTCCTTGATCGTGGCCACCTCGTTCTGCCAGGCGAGGGCGTGGCCGCGCAGGTAGAGCGAGAACGCCACGGCGGCCTCTACGGTCGAATCCCCGTCATCGATCGGCATCACGTCGGCGCCGCGCAGCGCGATCTCGTAGCGGCCCCCGAAGACGCGACTGGCTTGAAGGTGTCCGCCGACCGTGTCGAAGGACTTCGCCTCGCCGTCACGAACGCCCAGCCCGCGACCAGCGAATGCGGCACCGGTCACAGCAAAACCGCCGGTCTTCACGCAGAAATCGACCTCACCCTCGGCGATCCCCGGGCCGTCATCGGCGAGCCCAAGGTCAACGTGCACGCTCGCGCCGACCGCGACGCGCAGGGCGCCGCTGTCGCCGTCCCCCTCGAGATCGCCCTCGCTGTAGCCAGCGATGCCGCCCTGGTTCCAACCAACGCGCGCGACCACCGCGGGCCGCGCCCGCTTCGGTACGTTGGTCACGCTGAGGCTGGCGAGACCACCGAGAGCGCCGAGACCGCCGACACTGCCGCTGCCGCCGGCGCCGGCCGGAGCCGCTGTCGCCAGCGCCGACAGGGTGGTACGCGGTCTCTCGCCCGTGCCGTTGAAGACCCCAAGGGCCCATTCCCACGTGGGCGAACTTTCAAACGCGTCGTGAAGCATCAGACCGATGTCGCGACCGCTCGCAAACGCTTCATCGGTGACCGCCCGCTCGATGAACTCCATCTTCGAGCCAGAGGTCAGCTGCTGGCGCGAATAGGGGCGCTTGAACTGACCGATCCGCAGCACCAGCCCGGGCAGCAGTCCGGCGTCGAGGTAGTAGTCCTTGAGGCCGACCGTGCCCTCGTCGAAGGCCGCCTGCACTTTGTAGCCAAGCGAGTCGGACCACAGGTGACCACCAAAGCGCAGGCGCGCGCGCCGCAGCGACATCGCCCGCTCGGGGTCGGCGCCGCTTTGCTCGACGTCCTCAAGGCGCACCTGCAGGTGGCCGCCGATCGCCATCCGCCATGCTCCGTCAGGGCTCTGGATGAAGAAGCCCTTGTGGTAACCGGCCGTGGGCGCTGCCACCGCAGGGGTCACGGCCGCTTGCGCGACGGCCGGGCCGTTCAGCGCGCAGACCAGCAAGAGCGCCGCGGTGGAAGCGAGGGCCTGATGTGGTTGGCGTTTGTGGGCATGGAGTTGCATTGGACGGCTCACTGCAGAGGGCTCGCTGGGGAGAAGAAAGAGGGCTCGCTGGGGAGAAGAAGAGGAACATTCAGGCGCTGGCGGCGGGTAGGTCGACCCAGACGATGGCGCCTCGCGGCAGGGCAGCGCCGACGCCGACCTGGCCGTCCATCGCTTGGGTGAGGCCGCGCACGATCGACAGGCCCAGCCCGGTGCCGCCGGCAGCGTAGGAGCGGCGCTTGTCGACCCGGTGGAAGCGCTCGAAGACCAGGCCGCGGTGCGACGGCGGGATACCTGGCCCGTCGTCGATGACCTCGATGTGCACGAGGCGGCCGTCGCTGCGGGCGCCCAGGACGACTCGGCCAGGGGCATCGCCGTGGCGGATGGCGTTGTCGAGCAGGTTGATCAGGATCTGCTCGAGGGCCGCGGCGTCGCAGTGAGCAAAGAGGTCGTCGTCGAGATCGAGGGAGACCTCGGCACCGCGCTGCTCGGCGAGTGGGGCGACCGCCGACCGTGCTCGTCGCGCGATGGCGTCGATCTCCACCCGCTGACCTTTGACGCGCGCTTGACCTGCCTCGAGGCGGGCGAGGGCGACGAGATCGAAGACGACCTGCAGCAACCGGTCTGACTCCCAGCTGATCGCTTCGGCGATGCGCTCGCCGTTGCGCGGGTCGAACAGCCCGCCGGCGATCAGACTCTCGGCTCGGGCGCGGATCTCGCGCACCGGCGTGCCCAGCTCGCGCGACATCTCGCCGACGAGCTCGACCAATACCGACTCGAGCCGCTGCCGACCGCCGACATCCTGGAGATGGGCGGCGACACCGGAGCCATCGCTCAGCGGCCAGACGCGTGCGCCGACGGTGTGGTCCTCGTTGTCGACCGGGCCGGTCTCGACGTGCAGCGTGGCGCCGGCTGCGGCAGCCTGCAGCGCGTCGACCAAGTCCGCACGCAGGCCGGCCTGGACCAGCGTCGCGCCGGCCAGCTTCGAATCGAGCCCCAGCAAGCTGCACGCCGCCGGGTTCGCGCTGGCGACGCGGCCGTCTGCGTCGACGATCAGCAGGCCCTGGTCGACATCCGCCCACGCCGTAACCAGGCGGCCCGACTCCGAAGGATGCACGGAGTCTTGCCACCGGCGCGCGCCGCGCCCCCAAGCGAGCCAGGCGCCGCCGAGTACGAGCAAGATCGCGCCGACGATCCGCGAGCCGACGGAATCCAGGGCGACCAGCCAGCCGCCCAAGCCCAGGCACAGCAGCCCAAGCGATGCGCGCATCCACGGACTCGCCGCGGGCGCGGAGCGATTCAATGTCGACTCGGTCACGTGGTCGTCCGTTGCGTTGCCATGCGCGAAGGACGCGCCGCCGGGTTGCGGCGCGCCGCAGCGATTGGTGCCGGCATCATGGCCGAGGACACCCCTGCGGGCAATGGGCCTCGGCCGCCTCAGGGACCTCGGAAATCGTCGAACTCCCCGCCAGCCAAGGCGACCCGGGCGCCGTGCGCCCACGCGCAGACTGCCCAGGGCGCCGGGTCCGGCTGACGCACGGGAGGCTCAGCTCGTCAGGCGCCGATGGCCTGCGGGAACGTGAAGAAACCCGTTGGGTCGACCAGCGCCTTGATGGCCAGCAGACGCGCGGTGTTGGCCCGGTAGTAGGCGTCCTGCCAATCATCCAGGTCATCATCGACATAGTTCTGGTAGTTCTGGCCGGATACGTATGGCCGCATCGTTGCGTAGAAATCGGTGAGCCACGGGTCGCCGGCTGTCTGCTGAGCGGGGGTCAGGGCCGGATCTCGCGAAGCGAGGTACTGCAACGAGAACAGCTGCTGGCGATGCACGAACGCAGTTGCCTCGACCGGTACGCTCGCGAGGAAGCCACCATACGGATCGAGCAGCACGCCGCCCGAGTACGGGCTCGCGACGCGCCCCTCCAGGGCTTTGATCAGAGCCGCGATGCCCGCCGCCGGTAGCAGCGTGGCGGCGTAGTCCGAACGGGCACGGTAGGTGCCGCGTTTGACCTGGCCTTGCGGGTCGGTGCCAACACGCTTGCAGTGCGCGAGAACTGCGTCGCAGTCGACCCACGAGCGGGCGATCTCGCCATACGCGCCGGTGCTGTCCGAGTGCTGGGTTGGCGGCCCGACGCCAAGCTCCTGCAGTTCGGCGACCAGCGGTGTCAGCTCCGCCTGAGCGCCGATGAAGCCGCCACCGACTCGAACAGTCGGTTCGGCGCCGTCCTTGCCGCCCGCGAACAGGTGGCAGGTCGCCGTCAAGGCGTCGGGCGCTTGCGGGGCCCAGCGCTGCCAGGCGTCGATCACCGCCGCCGCCTCGGACCAGGGCCATCTCAGCGAGAAGGTCGTCGCCTGACCCACCGGGACGGCCGCGAACGTCAGCGACGTGACGACACCGAAATTTCCACCGCCGCCGCCTCGACAGGCCCAAAACAGGTCTGTGTTCTCGGTGGCGCTGCAGGTCAGGCGCTCGCGGTCGACACCTGGCAGGTCGCCGTCGAGCAGCGCAAGGACCAGCCAACCGGCCACCACCTGCTCGCCCTCGGCCTGGCCGGGGCAGGGCGCTGGCGCGACGCCTTGGCCGTCATCGAGGCCGGGCTGGCGACGCAGCACCGCGGCACCGCCCGCGCGATCGAGCGCGTGCTGCGCGACGACGCCGCCGACATCGGTGCGGCGGCGCTTGCGGCCATGGTGGACGACCCCGTCGAGCGGGGCGCGATCGAGGAGAGGCTCGCCGCGATCGGCGTCAAGGCGACCGGGACCGCCCGCCTGCGCTTTGTCCTGACCTGGGAGACCGACGCCAACGACGTCGACCTGCACGTCTTCGATCGCGACAAACGACACGCCTGGTTCAAGAGCCCAAAGCTGGCTTCCGGCGGCGAGCTCTACAAGACGGCCTTCGGCGGCTACGGGCCCGAGGCGCTGACCGTCACACACCCGCGCGCCTATCCGTATCGGCTGATGGCGTACTACTACCGCATGGGTCCGATGGGCTACGGCATCGGTCAGGTGCAGGTGATCCGCGCGGACGGACACGGTGGTTTGTCGGTCGAGGGCCGGCCGTTCGTGCTGCAGCTCGACAAGGCGTGGGTCGAGTTGGGCCAGGTCGAGGCGGCCTCGCCGCCGGGCTAGTTCGACTATCCGAAAGTACGTCCCCAGTTTCTCGGCCCATCTTGCCCGTGGCTGTGTTGCTCGTCGTCGACCTAGCCCTGCTACGCCTTTCTCCTCGCGCCTTGCCACGAACAACCTGGCCTGTCGAACGAGGGAGCTACTTCCGGTCCGTCGAACTAGTCTCTGCCAGGTCCCCGGGGCGACAGCGCCAAATCCAACCCTCGCCGCACCGGCTCGAAGTCGCTATCCTCCGCCGCGTCGCTGCGCCCGAGACGCGGCGGTCCTCGTCGGTTCGCCCCTTTGTCGCTGCAGGTCGCCGCAAGTCGCTGCAACTGGAGACCCCAATGCGCTCATGTCGTAGGCACCTGCCGCGCGCAGTCCTTCCCACCGCCTTGGTGCTGTTTTGCGCCCTGCCGAGCCTCGCCACGGCCGCGCCCAAGTGGCTGCGGGTGAGCATCCCGGCCAACGACGCGGCTCACAGCATGGTCGTCGCTTGGAACACCGAGGCCGACGAGCCGACCGAGGTCCTCTATGGCCTCAGCGAAGGCAAGATCGACCTCAAGGCGACCGGTCAGTCCTTCCAGGCCAAGGGTCCGCTCGGCTGGGTCCACGAGGTCACGCTCACCGATCTGCCCCAGGACGTGCAGGTCTACTACCGCGTCGGCGACGGATCGACCTGGAGCACGATCCAGCACTTCCGCAGCGGCATCGTCGATGGCTGCACGCCCTTCGTCTTTGTCGCTGGTGGCGACCACCGCAGCGACGACAGCGCCGGCCCGAACCCGAAATGGGAGAGCATTCTCCAGCAGATGACCGAATCCGAACCTCGATTCATGCTCGAGTCCGGCGATCTGGTCCACGACGGCGACGACTATGTGCAGTGGGTCAATCACATGAAGATGGCCGAGCTGCGCACACCCACCTACCCGCTCATGCCGGCCATCGGCAACCACGACGATGACGCGGTCACCGGCGACGGAGCAGCCTACAACCAGCTCTTCGCCTTGCCTCGCAACGACGCCGACAACACCGAGGATTTCTACTCGTTCACCTATGGCAACGTCTTTGTCGCGGCCCTCTCGACCCAGACGAATAAGGACGACGGCTTCGCCAAGCAGGCCAAGTGGCTGGACGCCGAGCTCACGAAACATGCCGACAAGACGTGGAAGTTCGTCTTCTACCACCACCCGTCCTACACGAGCTACATCGACCTGAAGGTCCTCGACCTCAACCACCCGCCCAACGAGGTCGGCCAGAACCCGATCTTCGTGCCGATCTTCGACAAGCACCACGTCGACATCGTCTTCGCCGGTCACAACCACTTCTACGAGCGCTTCGCGCCGATGAAGGCGGGCAAGCCCGTGAGCAGCCCCGCCGAGGGCACGATCTACATCACCTCGGGCGGCACTGGCGCGTTTACCT